>JANOPV010000240.1:0-10150 GCA_031422035.1 Sphingomonas sp.
CATCGGTTTGATCGGCCAGACCGCCAGCCAGCGCCAACCGCTCAGCCAGCACCTCCGCCAACCGCGCAGGCAACGACCGCGCGAGCATCGCCTTCACCGTCATGCGCGGCTCCCGGCGTTTGGCGGAGAGCAGCCAGCCAGCGTCAGTGGCTGGCAGAAAATCAACCGCGACTGCGCCGCCATGCTGCCAATAGGAACTGATCTGCAACATCGCCGGGCCGGACAACCCCTTGTGTGTGAACAGCGCCGCTTCCCGAAACCGTGTCTTACCGATGGCTGTCTCAACTTCAGTCGCCACCCCGGACAGACTAGTGAACAGTGCTTCATCCGCGCCCAAGGTGAACGGCACGAGCGCCGGACGCGGTTGGACGACCTTCAACCCAAACTGCCGTGCCAGTTCATAGGCGAGGCCCGTCGCGCCAATCTTCGGGATGGCCGGGCCGCCTGTCGCGATCACCAGCGCCGCCGCCTGATGCGCAACGCCGCCGACCGTGACGCGATAGAAACCGTCGGCATGATCAACATCGGCCACTGGCTGCCCAAAGGCAAAACGCACGCCGCCCACGCGGCATTCCTCCATCAGCATCGCCACAATCTGTTTGGCCGAGCCATCGCAAAACAGCTGCCCCAGCGTTTTCTCGTGCCAGGCAATGCCGTGCGCCTCGACCAACGCAATGAAATCCTGTGGACTATATCGCCCCAGTGCCGACTTGGCGAAATGCGGATTGGCGGACAGAAACCGCTCCGGCACTGTCCCGATATTGGTGAAATTACACCGCCCGCCGCCCGAGATCAGGATCTTGCGCCCTGGCTCGTCGCTATGGTCGATCACCAGCACTCGCCGCCCGCGCTGCCCGGCGGTCAGCGCGCACATCAGCCCAGCAGCGCCCGCGCCGAGGATGATGACATCATGGGGTTCGGGCGGCGTCATGCGCGGGGGCTTAGCGGCCCCGCGCCGTCCGTCAACCGCCACCCAGCCCTAAGCCAATCGCCAATCACCGCTCGACAGCGGCGGTGCTGCGCGGCAAAGCACGCGCCATGCCCGCCCCTGCACGCTTCTTCTCTGACAATGCCGCTCCGGTCCATCCCGCCGTACTCGATGCCATCGTTGCGGCCAATGACACCGATACCGCTTATGATGGCGATGCCCTGTCCGCGTCACTGGACGACGCATTCTCCGCCCTGTTCGAGACGCGGGTCACCGCCCTGTGGGTTGCCACCGGCACCGCCGCGAACAGCATCGCCCTCGCCAGCCTTGTTCGCCCGTGGCAGGCCATCCTGTGCCACCGGGACGCCCATATCGAGGTCGATGAATGCGGCGCGCCCGCCCTGTTTAGTGGCGGTGCCAAGCTGGTCCTGCTCGACGGGCCGGGGGCAAAGATTGATGCCGCCGCCATCGACGTCGCCATGGCCGGGATCCGCAAGGATGTGCACCAGGTGCAGCCCGCCGCGATCAGCATCACCAACGCCACTGAATATGGGCTGTCGTGGCGCGCGGATGAGGTCGCAGCCATCGGCGATGCCGCCCGCCGCCATGGCTTGGCGCTGCATATGGACGGCGCGCGCTTTGCCAACGCTATCGCGTTCACCGGTGCCTCCCCTGCCGATGTCACATGGCGCGCTGGCGTGGATGCGCTGTCGTTCGGCTGCGTCAAAAATGGCGGTATGAATGCTGAGGCATTGCTGTTCTTTGGCGATGCACCAGCCGGTGTGCATGAACTGCGCAAACGCTCGGGGCACCTGCAATCCAAGGGCCGCTATCTTGCAGCGCAATTACTGGCGATGCTCGACGATGATCTGTGGCTTTGCAACGCCCGCTCCGCCAATGCCGCCGCAACCGCTATCGGCGATGCAGCGGGCTCCCGCCTCCTCCATCCCGTTGAAGCCAACGAGATTTTTTTGGCGATCACCACGACTGAGGCCGCTAGCTTACGCGCGGGCGGGTTCGATTTCTATGACTGGGGCAGCGGGGCCGCCCGTTTGGTGACGAGCTGGCACCATGACGACGCCGACGTCGGCCCGCTCGCTGATGCGATCCGCGCCTTATGACAGTTGGTGCACCGCCCGCCCCCAGCCTGCTGACCCCACGCATCCTCATCCCCTTCGTCATTGTCTCGCTCATCTGGGGGTCAACCTGGCTGGTCATTCGTGATCAAATCAGCAGCGTGCCGCCGAGCTGGTCGGTCACCTATCGTTTCGCCGTCGCGGGCATTGCGATGTTTGCGCTGGCGCTCATTCAGCGACGCGCGCTGGGCCTCTCATTGCGCGCTCATGGCTTTGCCGCCTTGATCGGCATTTTCCAGTTCGGGGCTAATTTCAACTTCGTTTATCGGGCAGAGGCGTATCTGACATCGGGCCTCGTTGCGGTGCTGTTTGCGCTGCTGATCGTCCCCAATGTCCTCCTTTCACGCCTCTTCCTCGGCACCAGGTCCAGCTGGCAGTTTCTGTTGGGAGCAGCCGTCGCGCTTATCGGCGTCGCGCTGATGCTCGTCCATGAAGCGCGCGCGACTGATGGGGACGCGGGCTTCGTTCTGGTCGGCCTCGCGCTGACATTTGGCGGCATCATGGGCGCATCCGTCTCTAACGTCATGCAGGCAACGCCCTTTGCCAAAATGCAGGACATCATCGTTCTGATCGCTTGGGCACTCTTATGGGGAACGCTGTTTAACGCAGCCTTTGCGTTCGTCACCGCCGGCCCGCCGGTAATCGAGATGCGTACAGGCTATATTGGCGGCATCCTCTATCTCGGCATCCTCGGCACGGTGCTGACCTTCCCGCTCTATTTCGGCATCATTCGCGAAGTCGGCGCCGGGCCGGCCGCCTGGTCGAGCGTGTTGATCCCCGTCATCGCCATGGCGCTCTCGACCCTGTTTGAGGGCTATCAGTGGGCCATGCTGCCCGCCATCGGCGCGGCGCTGGTCATTGCCGGGCTGGTCATCGCGCTCAAGCCACTGGGTAGACAAGCCGCATAACCACGTGCATCATCACCCTAATACACAGAGGGAACAGTCATGAACGACATCGCAGGCGTTGGCACAGCGCCAGGCGCATTTGAACGCATCACTGGGTTGGATGTGACGCGCGGGTTCGCCGTGATGGGCATATTGGCGATGAACATTATTGCCTTTGCCATGCCAGAAAACGCCTACATCACCCCGCGCGCCTGGGGCGGCGATACGGGAGCTGATCTGTGGATCTGGGCGTTCAATTACGTCCTCGTCGACTCAAAGATGCGCGGCCTGTTCTCGATCATGTTCGGGGCATCGACCCTGCTGGTCATCGAACGTGCCGTGGCCAGCGGACAGAGCCCTGCCCGCGCCCATTATGGCCGGATGATCGTCCTTGCGCTGTTCGGCCTCGTGCATTTCTTTCTGATCTGGTTCGGCGACATCCTGTTTCTTTACGCCGCGATGGGGATGATCCTCTATGCCTTCCGCAACCTCAGCATAAAGGCGCTGAAGCTCTGGATTGCAGGCCTTTTTGTCCTGACAATGATCTTCTCGTCGCAGTTCCTGCTGCTCGCGGTCGCTGAATTGCCCGGCATGCCGACTGAGCTGGCTACCGCGACCGCTGGCGTCCGCGCTGACATGGCAAGCAATAGCGAGGCGTCACAGGAACAGGTAGCCGTGCACACCAGCGGACTTGCGGCCATCGTCGGTGATAAGCTCGAACATGATCTTGCATCGCCCTTTATCGGCGTGCTCCTCTATGGCCCCGAAACGCTGATGTTGATGCTAATCGGCATGATTATGTTCAAATCTGGCATGCTGCGCGGGCAGTGGCCCCTCGCCCGGCTCGACACATGGCGCAACAGGTGCCTCGGCATTGGCATCATCGCCAACTTGGTCCTGCTCTGGTGGCAGTTCCAGACTGGGCTGGATCCCGTCATCCTTCTGCTAGCCACATTCTATGTGTCGATCCCCTTCGATGTCATAATGAGCATCGGCTATGCGGCGTTGTTCATGGGGCTGGCGCAACGCTTTGCGCATAGCGGCCTGATCCAGCGCGTTGCCGCAACCGGTCAGGCGGCCTTCACCAACTATTTCGGCACGTCGATCGCCATGACCTTCATTTTTTACGGCTGGGGCCTTGGCCTGTTCGGCAGCGTCAACCGCGCTGCCTGCTACCTCTTTGTTCTGGGCGCATGGGCGGTCATGCTGCTGTGGTCGAAACCGTGGCTCGCGCGCTATCGCTATGGCCCACTCGAATGGTTGTGGCGCAGCCTCGCCCGTGGTGAAATCCAGGACCTGCGCCGCTAAACTTTGCACTTGCGAACCATTCGCACAACGTCTACCTCTTTATCAGCGAGAGGGACTGCGAATGATTCTCTGTGTCTGTAACGCCCTGCGAGAAGCCGATGTGCTCGATGCCGCCCGTAACGGCGCGACCTGTGCACTCAGTGCTTATGCCAAGCTGGGCCGCAAGCCCAAATGCGGGCAATGCATGCCCGCTGCTCGCACACTGATCCAGGACGCACACGCCGCTGCATAAGCGTCGCAACAGCGCCGTAGCCCTGCAAACTACCCGCAATCGCACCGCCAAAAATCCCTGATTTCCGCCATTTTTTCCTAGCAGGTGCGTGTGGTGGTCGCTATGCTTGTGGCATCTTAACACCACAGGGTCAGAAACATCATGCAGGGCGACGCACAGGTCATCGAGTATCTTAACGAGGCGCTCAAGAACGAGCTGACCGCGATCAACCAATATTGGCTCCACTATCGCCTGCTCGCCAATTGGGGCGTCAGCAAGCTCGCCGATTATGAGCGGCATGAGTCGATTGATGAGATGAAACACGCCGACAAGCTGGCAGATCGCATCCTGTTTCTCGGCGGATTGCCAAATTTCCAGATGCTCGGCCGTTTACGGGTCGGTGAAAGCGTGGAGGAAATCCTGCGTGCCGATCTCGCGCTCGAACATGATGCATTGCCGCCGCTGAAGGCTGGGATCGTTCAGTGTGAACTTGTGCAGGATTTCGTCTCGCGCCAGCTGTTCACCGACATTCTAGCCAGCGAAGAAGAGCATGTTGACTGGCTGGAGCGGCAGTTCGATCTGATTGAACGCATGGGCATCCAGAATTATGTGCAGTCGCAAAGCGATCCAAACGCTAAGCCCGAGGTCGGCTAATGACACCCCTGCGAAGCACGGGGGCTAAGCGCCAGGGCTGATTTACGGGCCTGTTAGACGCGTCGGCCAAACCCGCCGCTCCGCTGGATCAGCGGGCTAACCTCGGCATCCATCGCGTCCAAAGTTTCGGCGAGGAGCGGGCGCAGCGCGACCACCCGGTCAACATAATCATCGGGCACTTGATGCGCCTCAACACAGCCACGCGCGTGCAATTCAATATCCTCAGCTAGGTCGGCGAGGCGTTCGGCACCCAATTGCTCGGCGGCGGAGCGTAGCGCGGCAGCGGGCTCGATCATCGCCGGACCATTATTACCGCGCATTGCATCTTCGATGCCAGCGACCGCCGCTTCGGCGTCGTCGCGAAAATAGCCATAGATGCGCATAAACGCACCGGCGAGCCGCAACCGTGCGGTCTCCAGCACTGCCCAGTCCACTAGTGGCACGCTCATATCGGGCATGGTTGCGTCATCACCTAAATCATCGCGGACGGGAAATACCTACCGCGCTAAACCAGAGAATAAGGCAAACGAGTAAAGGAGCGGTTACGGTTTCGCCGATTTGGAGCGAGACGCCATGCCCACCCTCCGCGCCGGTGCACTAAATGGATTGCCGCTCGACCGCAGTGTCAACCGCACCGGCACATTGCCGAACCCCAAATCCTTGCGAATGCCATTGACCAGATAGCGGCGATAGCTTTCGGGCATCAAATCGGTGCGGGTGCCAAAGACGATGAAGGTTGGCGGGCGGTTGCGCGCCTGTGTCGCATAGCGCAGCTTGATGCGTGCACCCTTTGGCGCGGGCGGGGGATTGGCCTCAACCGCGCGTTCAAACCAGCGGTTGAGTTCGCCGGTAGAAACGCGGCGTGACCATTGCTCTCGCAAATCAAACGCCGCCTTCAACAGCTGATCGAGGCCGCGGCCAGTCGCGCCGGACACGGTCAGCAAGGGCACGCCCTTGACCTGTGCTAGGCCTTCGTCGAGCGCAGTGCGCACCCCCTGAAACAACCCGCTGCCCGCCTCGGCCACATCCCATTTGTTAAGTGCGATGATGAGCGCGCGGCCCTCTTCCAGCACCCGGTCGGCGATTTTGAGGTCCTGCGCCTCCAGCCCCAGCGTCGCGTCGAGCAGCAGCACGACGACCTCGGCAAATTCGACTGCCCGCATACCGTCGGCCACCGACAGCTTTTCCAGCTTGTCCTGGACCTTCGCCCGCTTGCGCATCCCGGCGGTGTCGATCAGCCGCACTGGCCGCACTTCGCCATCGGCCGCGGTCCATTCCCAGTCAACGGCAATAGAATCGCGCGTGATTCCGGCCTCTGGTCCGGTAATCAGCCGGTCCTCACCCAGCATCCGATTGATGAGGGTCGACTTGCCAGCATTAGGACGTCCCACCACCGCCAATTTCAGCGGGCCGGTATAATCCTCATCATCATCGTCGTCCGCGTCGTCATCGAGCGCTTCCCGTTCGACCAGTGGCAACAGCGCGTCAAACAGATCGACAATGCCCTCACCATGTTCAGCCGACAGGCCAATGGGTTCGCCAAGCCCTAGCGACCACGCCTCATTCACTCCCGATGCGCCTTCGCGACCCTCAGCCTTATTGGCCACCAAAATCACCGGCGTCTCAACTTCGCGCAGCCAGCGGCCAATATCAATGTCGAGCGGGGTGAGGCCAGCGCGGGCATCAACCATGAATAAGGCGACATCGGCATCGCGGATCGCCGCTTGTGTCTGCACGCGCATCCGCCCCGGCAGGCTGGCGGCATCTTCGGTTTCAAACCCTGCCGTATCGATAATCTTGAATTCGAGGCCCAGCAGCCGCGCCGTGCCCTCGCGTCGGTCACGCGTCACGCCGGGCTGGTCATCAACGAGCGCCAGTTTTTTACCCACCAAGCGGTTGAACAGCGTCGATTTGCCGACATTGGGCCGACCGACGATAACGACAGTCGATAGAGTGGCGGGGATGATGCTCATCGCCAGGCAGTGATACGGCCGCTGTCGTCCATCACATAGAGCATGCTGTTGGCAACGAGCGGCGCCAGCCTGGTCGGGCCAGACAAATCGCTCATTGGCTGCAGCGCGCCGTCGGCAGGATTGACACTGGCCAGCCGGCCATCGGTGCTAACGGCAATCAGCCGGTTGCCCGCCAATATTGGGCCAGTCCAGCGGATCACGCCTTCACGGTCTTCCTCATCGCGCCAGCGCGGCAACTGCGAAATCCAACGAATCCGGCCAGTGGCCCGCGCCACCGCCATCATGCGCGCATCATCGGTTATAACGAACACCCAATCGCCCACCACCCACGGCGTGGAGACACCAGCGATACTGATTTCCCACATCCGCTGCCCGGTCAGCAACTCATAACCGGCCATGCGCCCGCCTTGACCGATAGCGAACACCCGGCCCCGGTCGATCACAGGATCAGCATCAATATCGGTCAGCGTCGACACCGACACGCTGATACTGGTGCGCGCCAGCGCGTCGCTCCAGAGATTGCGGCCATTTTCGTAGCGATAGGCATTAAGCTCGCCGGTCGAATAGCCCGCAACAATTGTGCCCTGCCCAGCCGCCGGGGCGCCGACGCCAAACACGCTGCCGGGCGCCGCTGCCCCTGCTTCTGACCATTCGCGGTTGCCATCAGTCGCGCGCAGCGCAAACATCTGATTGTCCTGGCTCATCACATAGAGGTTGCCGAACGCCAATGTCGGCGCGCCGCGCAGCGGTCCTGATGGTCGGACTGTCCAGCGCACGGCCCCGGTGGCACCATCAAGCGCGGCAACATCGCCCAGTCCGCTGACGGCATAGACGGTCCCCGCCTCAGCGCTGACCCCGCCGCCGAACCGGGTCCGCTGTCCGTCACGTGCGGTGTCGCCGATCTGCATGCTCCAGATCCGCGCGCCGGTGGCCGCATCAAAGGCGTGGACGGTGGCGGTCGTATCGATCGCATAGAGCCGGCCGCCGGACACCACCGGCGCGGCCGCCAATCGTTCGCGGGCATTGCCGCCGTTGATTTGCGCCGTCCAGGCATTGGTCAGCGTCGCCGGCAACGCCAGATGGCCCATCGCCTTTGACGCATTGCCGCCCGGCTGCCCCCAGTCGGCATTCACCGCCGCTTCGGGGAGAATGATCTGTTGCTCGGCAATTGTCGCATCAACCGCAACGTCGCTCG
Source organism: Sphingomonas sp. (assembly GCA_031422035.1). Classification (GTDB taxonomy): domain Bacteria; phylum Pseudomonadota; class Alphaproteobacteria; order Sphingomonadales; family Sphingomonadaceae; genus Sphingopyxis. Next base: position 8,293 of record JANOPV010000240.1, read on the forward strand.
CCCGGGTGAGAATTGCCTCCCGCGCGCCAACGGTTGGGGTGCGTGGTCCGCCATTGCCGCGCAGAGCTGCGCAACTGGACAGCGATACCGCAACCGTAACAGCCATCGCTGCGGTCATCAGGGCCTTGGTCCGCATGGTCACTCCTTTGTCGCCGGCATGGCGGCGTCATCATTATCAGGTTCAGCATCAGGCACCGCATCGACACCCAGCATTCCAGCCATCTGCACCGCACGCGATTTCAGCGAATCGGCGACATTTTCGGCGCGCGAAATCTGCAAGAACAGGGCTCCAGCGCGCTGGTTATTATTCCGCCGCATTTCTGCCAGCGCCGTCAATTCTGCCGCACTGGCGAACACACCATTGTCAGGGTCCGCGACAATCGCCCGCAGCCGGGCCACCACTGCGGCGGGGGTCAGCGTATCAAATTCTACCAGCGTCTGACGCAGCAACGCCATGTCGCGCAGCTCCCGCGGCACATTGGCATCTCTGGCAACGGCGCCAAAGCGGGTGGCGGCCAATTGGGTATTGCCTTCAGCCGCAGCGGCATTGCCTTGCAACATCAGTGCAGCGGCGCGGTACCCCGGATCATCGCCCTTGGCCAATGCATCGGCAGCGGTCGCAGCGGCCTTTGGTCGGCTTTGCTCAAATTTGTCGAGTGCGCCGGAAAACTGCCGACCAAGCGCATCTGACGCCTGTGCCTGTGCGCCTTGCCACCATAGCCAAGCGGCAAAGCCCGCCAAGCCAAGAATGACGACAGCCAGCAGCGGCTTGCCAAAGCGCGACAGAAACGTCCGCACCGCGTCTTCGCGCACCGCGTCGCCAACTTCACGCATAAAGGTTTCGGAATTTTGGGGCGTCAGCGCCACGATGTCACATCCTGCATTCTATAGTTGCCCGGTGCCTTAGCTGCCGTGCCGGTAAAGGCAAAGCCTTTGCGGTTGCAAAGCACGTCCGCTGTCTGCCCGCTGGCACTACGGCTTTGGTTGATAGAGGTTATCCGTGCCGGGAAATGAACGCGCCCTGACCTGTGCGGCATAATCGATAACCGCTGTTTCGACGAACCCAGCCAGGTCGGCATATTTTTTGACGAAGCGCGGGACCCGATCAAACAGCCCTAGCATATCCTCCGTCACCAGCACCTGGCCGTCGCAGGTCGCCGATGCACCGATGCCGATCACCGGCACGTCGACACTGCCAGTCACCGCAATCGCAATCGGCTCCAGCACGCCTTCAAGCACCATGGCAAAGGCGCCGGCATCGGCCACCGCCTTGGCATCTGACAGGATCTTGGCATGCTCCTCTTGGCTGCGACCCCGCGCGCCATAGCCGCCCAGCGCGTTCACCGCCTGCGGCGTCAGGCCGATATGCGCCATCACCGGAATGCCGCGTTCGGACAGAAAGCTGATGGTCTGGGCCATCGCCTGCCCCCCCTCCAGCTTGACCGCCGCGCAGCCGGTTTCGGCCAAAATCCGGCTGGCGCTGGCGAACGCCTGCTGCGGCGATGCCTCGTAACTGCCGAACGGCATGTCGACGACGACGACACTATGATAGCTGCCGCGGACCACGGCGGCTCCGTGCGCGCACATCATGTCGAGCGTCACGCCGAGCGTCGACGGCAGGCCGTAAATCACCTGCCCCAGCGAATCACCGACCAGCAGGATGTCGCAATGCGCGTCCAATATCTGCGCCATGCGCACAGTGTAGGCGGTGAGCATAACGAGCGGCTCGCCGGTCTTGCCCTCAAATTTGCGACGCTGAATCGCGGGCACGGTCAGCCGCTTCATTGGCGCCGGCGTCGGATTGGCACGGCTGGTCGAGGTGTCGATGGTGAAGGTTGTAGACATGATAAGCGGCATA
>JANOPV010000241.1:0-1977 GCA_031422035.1 Sphingomonas sp.
CGGTTCGGACCATCGCGCAGCTCATTGAGAATCGCGTCAAAGCGCAGCTGGTTATATTCAGCCGGGTTTCCGGGATCGAACCCGATATGGATGTCGGTTATCTGTGCGACCAGCATGTTTCTGACTCCCCCGAGTCCCGAGGATTAGCGGCTTGAATACAGACGTCTTGCCGCGGCGTCTGTGATCGAAGTCACTGCATCCCTCCGTTCTCGCCGTTCCGGCCGCCATGGCGCTTCCCGCGCCGGCCCAGCATGATATTCATGGCACATTGCGCAGGATGAGGGAACGTCGCTTGATGAGCCCTCCCCACCATGACAATCGCGGCAGGTGGTGATGCCGGGAATGAGCAGATCGGTGGCCCGTGCTGATCCCGCAGCGTCGTGACAGGTCGAACATTGTTCCTGGTCGTGCGGGCCATGGTCGAACCAGCCACCGGTCAGATAGCGATCCTGCTGATGCACTGGTGTTACCCGCCACGCCGCATTGCCGCGCGCCGGCGGAGTGATGACATGGCAATCTGCACATAGGCCATCGGGCGAGAAGACGGCGCGCACTGCCTCTGCGGCGCGGCTTGGGCGGACGGCGACTTCGCGGGTGTAGCGTTGCTGGGTGGTGCTCAGGGTGAAATCGCCGGGGCGGCGTCGGCCTGGGGCGTTGTTATTACCGCCCCAGTTGATCGGGCGCGGCGGGCTAGTTGAGCGATAATAGGCATAGATGTCGGCCACGACTTGCTCGGGTTCGCCATGGCGCAATGTGCGGGTCACGCCGCCGACGGTTTCAAAGGCGAGGCTGTGGCAAGAGCCGCAGTCACGTTCCATGTCCACCGGTTGAAAGCGGACGCCGTCGGCTGTCGGTTGATGGCAGGAGGCGCACTCAAGCGCGCGCCCGGTGCCGAGCCGCCGCGACATTTGTGCCACGCCCCCAGTGGTCGACAGATGCAGGCCGTGCGGAAAGACGAGGCCGTTGCGGTCGGTTATGTCCGGGATCCAGCGGATGCGGGCGAACGTTGGGCGCAGGCCCTCTCTTTCCGCCGGAGCGGTCGCGACCAGCGGCCGGAATTGCGGATGCGCAGTGCCGAAATCGCCCGCGTTCGGCACCTGTGTGTCGGTCAGTCGGCTATTCATGTCGGCATGACAATCGGTGCAGAAACGCTGCGCCGTAGCGGGCATCGGCCCCGCGCCCTCATGCTCGGTATGACAATCGACACAGCGCCCGGCGGGGCGGTTAAAGGCAGCGGCGACGCGCAGCTGGGCGGCGCGAAAGGCGTCCGGCTGCGCGCGGGCGCGTTGCTGGCGGTCCAGCGGGGCATGGTCGTGTGCGTCGTCATGACAGGCGACACAGGCGGTATCCCGAACCGCGACGAACGGCTCGACATGGCAGGACTGGCAATCGCGGGCGAGGCTGTGATGGGCGCTACTCAATGGCCCGCTCGACCAGCTTTGATCGGCGTGAAAATTGTCGGTTCGTTCCGTGAGGCCGCGTGATGCTTGAAAAGCGAGGATCGGCGCGACGAGAAAGGCGCCAAGCATCAGCAGGGCAAAGCCCCAGGCCGAGAGTCGGCGTCCGGGGAGCAAACCGCGCAGCGAGAAGGCGCGGCTGAGATCGCGGTCGGTCGTGCTGTCGCTGATCGCGTCGAGCCGTTCGATGGTAATCTGGATGGCGGGGCCGTCGGCGTTCTCACCGGGCGCGACCGTCAACCGGTGGCCGCCGATGCGCAATTCGCCGCCGGTCTGCGCATCAAATTCGGTCTGGGTGACGCGGCGGCCATCATGGTCGAACCCCAACGTACCGAGCGCGGTGACCGACAGGCGGCGGCCATCGGAGGAGTTGAGCCGGACATGGTTGGGAAGCACGGCGAGGTCTTCGAGATAGATGGGGTGCGCGGGGTCGCGGCCAACAATCAGCGTATCGCCCTCAACCACCGTTTCGCGGGCAATCGCGCGCCCTGTGGCGGTGGTGCTGAGGCGGCGGAGGATG
>JANOPV010000242.1:0-4635 GCA_031422035.1 Sphingomonas sp.
CTGACCTTCTCCTTTTTGAGCATCCCGGAGCGGTCGGCATAATTGTTCAGCGTGCGGGTGAGCGCCGCGCGAAATGCCGCTAAGTGCGTGCCGCCGTCGCGCTGTGGGATGTTGTTTGTGAAGGCGAGGACATTTTCATAATAGCTGTCATTCCACTCCATCGCGACATCGATGCCGATGCCATCGCGTTCGCTGGAAATGGCGATGGGCTCAGGCAGCGCGGGCGATTTTGTCCGGTCGAGCCATTTGACGAAGGCGGCAATTCCGCCCTCATAGTAAAGCTCATGCGTCGCGTGATCGGCATGGCGCGCGTCAGTCAGGATGATGCGGACGCCGGAATTGAGGAAAGCGAGCTCGCGATAGCGATGCTCGAGCTTCGCGAAATCATAGTCAGTGACGTTTTTGAACGTGTCGCCCGAATGCAGGAAGGTGACCTTGGTGCCGCGCTTTCCTTCTGGTGCAGGCCCGACGATCTTGAGTGGGGCGACCGCATCACCATGGGCAAAGCGCATCCAGTGCTCCTGCCCATCGCGCCAGACGGTGAGTTCGAGATATTCGGACAGCGCGTTGACGACGGAGACGCCGACGCCGTGGAGACCGCCCGACACCTTATAGGCATTGCCCTCGGTCGTGTTCTCGAATTTGCCGCCCGCGTGGAGCTGGGTCATGATGACTTCAGCGGCGGAAATGCCCTCTTCGCTGTGGATGCCCACCGGAATGCCGCGGCCATTATCTTCGACGCTGACCGATCCGTCGGGGTTCAGCGTGATCGTCACATGGGTCGCGTGGCCCGCGAGCGCCTCATCAATCGAGTTATCGCTAACTTCGAACACCATGTGGTGCAGGCCGGAGCCATCGTCGGTATCGCCGATATACATGCCCGGGCGCTTGCGCACCGCGTCCAGCCCCTTGAGAACCTTAATCGAATCGGCACCATATTCGCCGCTGGTGTGGGAGGACGTCAGCTCATTATTGTCGGTATTTTCCATGGCAAGCCTATAGGGAAATCCTCAAGAAAACCCAAGGGAAAAGGGCGTCTCTTGCGCGCGGCGCTGCTGCCCGATACCAATGCGGTATGCGCAATTTGATCCCCCTTGTCCTCGCTCTGCTGCTCACCGCCTGCGGCAACGCTCCCGACGTCGCCGTCAGCGATAGCGCGCTTGATGGCCAGGGGCAGGGTGCCGCCCTTGCCCCCGTCGCCGTGCGTCCGGTGTGGGTGGGCCGGAACGAAAACCGTAGAGCCGATGCCTGCACGCGCCGGATGGAACCACGCGGGGAGGGTGGAGTGACTGTGCGCTGGTCGCCTGCTGCGGACAGCCCAGAAAAAGCGTTGGTAACCGACACCGTGCTCGCCTGCGACAGCGAAGGCGAGTGGACCGGCATCGTCTTTGGCGGGCCGGGGCAATCCGTCGATTACTGTAATCTTGGGCGGCGGATCGCCGGGCCGACCGAATATCAGGGGCCGTGCCGGCAGGGCTGGGTGCTGACGAGGGAGTTGAGAATATAGTAACGCAGCAAGACATTAAAAAATAGATTTGGAGAGTAACATGAAGCTGGAATCGAAAACGAGCATTCTGATGTTTAATCGAAAATTGTCCCGTATCATGAGGGATTTATCGCTACGTGAACGGCTGAGCCTTGACTGGCGCAGTGTTCTCATCTCTGAAATAAAAATGGACAGCCATGATCTTGCAATTCTCAAAAGTCTGAAATCTAAAAGTGTTGACACCATACAAGGCCATGTTGGCAATATGGTAAAACACGGCGGGCGTTTTTTCATTCAGAAATCAGAAGATGGCAGGCTGCAGCTCGTTTCGCGGCTGCGACGAGGCAACGACGGGATTGGCATATGTCATTGTCAAGGCTTTTTCCGAGATTGTGACTGGGGCTGGGCAAGTGTGACTTAGGTCTGCCTCGATCGGCAGCAGAATTGAGGGATAGGGGGCCTATCCAACTTCGTCTAACTTGTGCCGCTCAAAAGGCTGCGTATCCTCTCCCCTGAGGGAGAGGGTTTTATGCCTACCCCTTCGCCTTAAGCCCTGCCGCCACCGCAAAGCCATGCCGTTCCAGCGCTTCGGCGATTTTGGGGAGCCCTTCGAGGCCGGCCCAGAACATCGGGCCGCCGCGATAGACCGGCCAGCCATAGCCGTAGACCCAGACGACATCGATGTCTGACGCGCGCTGCGCCTTGCCCTCGGCCAGGATCAGCGCGCCTTCATTGACCATCGGATAGAGGGTGCGTTCGATGATTTCCTGTTCGCTGATGGCGCGTTTCGGCAGGTTCGATTTGGCGGCGAAATCGTCGATGATTGCCTGAGTTTCGGGCGACGGTGTTGGGTTGCGTTTGGCGTCATAATCATAAAAGCCCTTGCCGGTTTTCTGGCCCCAGCGGCCGACGGCGGCGAGCGCGTCGCGGATGCTTTCGATCCGGGTCGGGTCGCGGTGCCAGCCAATGTCGACGCCCGCGAGGTCGCTCATCTGGAACGGCCCCATCGGCATACCGAAATCGGTATGGACCTTGTCGATCTGTTCTGGGGTCGCGCCTTCCATGAGCAATTTCATCGCCTCAACCTGGCGCGGCATCAGCATCCGGTTGCCGATAAAGCCGTGGCAGACGCCAGCGACCACCGCGACCTTGCCGATGCGTTTGCCGATGGCCATGGCCGTGGCGAGGACGTCGGGTGCGGTAGCGTCACCGCGCACCACTTCGAGCAGCTTCATCACATTGGCGGGGGAGAAGAAATGCATCCCAACGACGTCAGCGGGGCGCGACGTCGCGGCGGCGATTTCGTTGACGTCGAGATAGGAGGTGTTGCTGGCAAGGATCGCGCCGGGTTTGGCGATGGCGTCCAGCTTGCCAAAAATCTCCTTCTTGACATCCATATTCTCATAGATCGCCTCAATGATGAGGTCGGCGGCGTTCAGGTCATCGAGGCTGAGTGTGGGGGTCAGCAGCCCCATCATCCCTTCGACCTGTTCGCTCGTGAAGCGGCCCTTGGCGGCGCTGGCCTCGTAATTTTTGCGGATGGTGGCGACGCCGCGATCGAGCGCGTCCTGCGCGGTTTCGACGATGGTGACGGGGATGCCCTTGGACAGGAAGTTCATCGAAATCCCGCCGCCCATAGTGCCAGCGCCGATAACGCCGACCGCCTTGATGTCGCGCAGCGCGATGTCCTTGGGCAGGCCGTCGATCTTGGCAGCCTGGCGTTCGGCAAAGAAGAAGTGCCGCTGCGCTGCCGACTGGCTGCCCATCATCAGTTTCATGAACTCCGCGCGCTCGAAGGTCAGCCCCTCTTCAAACGGGAGCCGGGTCGCGGCTTCGACACAGGCGAGATTGGCATAGGGCGCCTCAAAGCCGCGCCATTTCCGGGCGTTCGCCGCCTTGATTGCGTCGATGCCTGAGGCGTCGCCGACCACGGGGCGCTCGCGGGTGGGGCGCGGGCCCATGGAGATGGCTTCACGGGCAAAGGCCAGCGCGTCGGCGGCGAGGCTGTCGGCACCAACAACGCGGTCAACCAGGCCGACTTCGGCGGCGCGGGCGGCGGAGAGCGGATCGCCGGAGGACGTCATTTCCGCAGCAACCTGGACGCCGACGATGCGCGGCAGCCGCTGGGTGCCGCCGGCACCGGGGAGCAAGCCGAGCTTGACCTCGGGCACGCCGAGTTTGGCCGAGGGGACGGCGACGCGGTAGTGACAGACCATCGCGGTTTCGAGCCCGCCACCAAGGGCGGTGCCGTGGATGGCGGCGATCACTGGCTTTGACGCGGCCTCGATGGCGTTGAGGGTCGCGTTGAGGTCTGGCCCCTGGAAGGGCTTGCCGAATTCGGAAATGTCCGCGCCCGCGATGAAGGTGCTGCCGTCACAGCGCAGGACGATGGCGGCGACGCTGTCGTCGGCGATCAGTTCGGCGAAGCTGTCGGTCAAACCCTGGCGCACATGCCAGCTCAACGCATTGACCGGGGGGTTGTTGACGATCACTTCGGCAATGTCGCCATGGCGCACGGTGGTGACGCTGGTGGGGGTGGGGGTTTCGGTCATCGGGTGTCTCCGGAAAGTTAGCGTTCAGTCGAGCGCGGCGTAGAGCAAGGTCTTGATCTCTCGCCGCACGGGATAGGTGGAAGAGGGCATCAGCTGGGTCATGAAGATCATGATGATCCCCTCCAGCGGATCGACCAGAAACGCGGTTGAAAACATACCGCCCCAGAAGAAATCGCCTGCCGAACCGTTGGTCTGCGCCTTGGCGGGGTCCATCGTGGTGGCAAAGCCGAGGCCGAAGCCGACCCCGGCATTTTCCGCTTCGGAAAACAGCGCGGTGGATAGGGTGGCAAGGTCTGCGCCGCCGGGCAGGTGGTTGGCGGTCATTAGGTCGAGCGTTTTGCGCCCGATAATGCGGGCGCCGTCGAGTTCGCCGCCCGCCAGCAGCATCCGGCAAAAGCGGTGATAGTCGGCGAGGGTGGAGGCCATGCCGCCGCCGCCTGACAGCTGGTTGGGCTTGCGGCCCCACGCGCTGCCTTCACCGGGGTCGTAGAGCTTTTTCGTTTCGGTAGGATGCCAGACATAGCAATCGGGGACGCGGGGGAGCTTGTCGGCCGGCACCTGAAAATGGGTGTCGACCATGCCGAGCGGGCCGGTGAC
>JANOPV010000243.1:0-3391 GCA_031422035.1 Sphingomonas sp.
CGTGGTGCTGCAGGAGAATATCCTGTTCAATCGCACCGTGCGAGAGAATATCGCGCTCGCTGACCCGACCCGATCGATGGAATCGGTGATTGGTGCGGCACAGCTGGCTGGCGCGCATGAGTTCATCCTGGCGTTGCCCAATGGCTATGACACGGTGATTGACGAACGCGGTGGCAATCTGTCTGGCGGCCAGCGACAGCGGATGGCGATTGCCCGGGCGCTCATTAACGACCCGCGCATCTTGATCCTCGACGAGGCGACCAGCGCGCTCGATGCCGAGAGCGAGGAGATTATCCAGACCAACCTTGCCAGCATCGCGACCGGGCGCACCGTGGTCATCATCGCCCACCGCCTGTCTGCGGTGCGGCAATGTAACCGGATCATCACGGTGGAGGCGGGCGAGGTGACCGAGATGGGCACTCACACCGAGCTGATGCACGCCGGGGGCCGCTATGCGCAGCTCTATTCCAAGCAGATGGGCACTGAGGGCGCGCCGGCATGAGCGAGCCGCGTTTCCCCACTTTGTCGCGCAACTGGGACATATTGAAAGCTAGCTGGCGCGCGCAGAACAGCGATGACGCGGCCGCGCGCCCGCAGAGCGATCATGAGTTCCTGCCCGCCGCGCTGGAGATTATGGAAAAGCCGCCCAGCCCGGGCTTGCGCTGGTTGATGCTGGGGCTGTGCGCCCTCTTCACCGTCGCGCTGATTTGGTCGATTGTAGGAAAGGTGGACGTGGTCGCCGTGGCCAGTGGCCGGGTGGTCCCGTCAGGCAACGTCAAGATCATCCAGCCCATCGAAATCGGCATCGTTCGCGCTATTCATGTGCGCAACGGCCAGCGGGTCGTGGCCGGACAGTTGCTGGTTGAGCTTGATCCGACCATTGCGACTGCCGATGCGGCGCAAGCCGGGCAGGGCCTGCTCGACGCCCGGCTGATCGCGGCGCGCAATGCCGCGCTGATTGCCCATATTGAGGGACGCGGTGGCCGCTTCGTCGCGCCGCGCGGCACGCCGCCAGAGATCGCGGCAACGCAAAGCCGCTTTGTCCGCACTGCCATTGCCGAATATGAGGCGCAGCGGACCACGCTCGAGCGCCAACGGGCTGAACGCGCCGCCGATCTCCATGCCGCGCAGGCCGAGATCAGCAGCTTGCAACAGACGCTGCCGCTGATCGACCGACAGCTGGCAGCGCGGCAGGAGCTGGCCGAGCGCGGCCATTTCAGCCGCCTGCGCCTGCTCGAATATGAGCAGCTCAGGATCGAGCATATCCAGAATATCGCGGTGCAGCGCGCCAATGCCGAGCGCGCCAACGCGGCGATGGCAACGCTGGAGGCCGAGGGCCGGACATTGCGAGAAACGTTCGGGCGGACGGCGGTTACCGAACTTGCGACCGCGCAGAATGAGGCGAGCCAACGAACCCAGGAGGTCGCCCGCACCGGCCGCCGCGCCCAATATCAGCAGTTGCGCGCACCGGTCGCTGGCACGGTGCAGCAACTCGCCATCTCGACCATTGGCGGCGTTGTGCAGCCGGCCCAAGCGCTGATGATTATCGTCCCCGATGATGCCGAGGTGATTGTCGAGGCGCAGATCCTCAACCGCGACATCGGCTTTATCCGCGAAGGCCAATCAGTGCGGGTCAAGCTCGAAGCCTTCCCGTTCACCGACTACGGCCTGATTGAAGGCGTGGTTGAGAGTATCAGTCGTGACGCCATCGACACCAGCCAGGGCGGCGGCGGCGCTAGTGGCGGTGGCGGCGTGCAACGCGATGCCAATAACCGACCGACCCAGCCAGGCCTCGTCTACGCCGCGCGCATCCGCCTCAACCAGCGCACCATCCGCGTGCGCGGCCGCGACCAGATCATCGGCCCGGGTCTGGCCGTGCAGGCAGAGATCAAGACCGGCGAACGGCGGATCATCCAATATCTGTTGTCGCCGATTGCCCAGACCTTGGATGAGGCGGGGCGGGAGCGCTGAGCATAACGCATCATTTCGGGCGCAAAGTGGCTGATTATCTGGAGCGCCACCCTTGACACCGCCACCCTTTAAGCCCTAACGGCGCTCATCTTCGGAACTTTAAACCGACCGACGGCAGCCATCGACTCGCCGCCGGTCATCTTTGCGTTTCGTAAGGCAGGTCAGTTTTGGCCGCTCACGCTTTGAGATGGGGCCGTCTGCCACGGTCCTGTGGAGCTAGGAGAAGTCACCCTCATGGCACGTATCGCGGGCGTTAATCTGCCCACCAACAAACGCGTTATCATTGCGCTCCAATATATTCACGGCATCGGCGCAAAATTTGCGAAGGACGTGGTCACCAAAGTCGGTATCGACGAAGCCCGCCGCATTCAGGACCTGACGGACGCCGAAGTCCTCAAGATCCGCGAAACCATTGATGCTGACTTCACGGTCGAAGGCGATCTTCGCCGCGAAACCGCGCTGAACATCAAGCGGCTGATGGATCTGGGCTGCTATCGCGGCTTGCGCCATCGCAAGGGCCTGCCGGTTCGCGGCCAGCGCACGCATACCAATGCGCGCACCCGCAAGGGCAAGGCCAAGGCCATCGCCGGTAAGAAGAAATAAGCGCGCGGTTGGCTGACATGTTCGTCGGCTGACCCGTTTATTTCGTTCACAGATTTTAGCCAGGAAGACAGAATATGGCCCGCGAACCACAGCGCGTTAAGCGCCGCGAACGTAAGAATATCTCGTCCGGCGTTGCCCACGTCAATTCGACGTTCAACAACACGATGATCACCATCACCGATGCGCAGGGCAACACCATCAGCTGGTCGTCGGCCGGCATGATGGGGTTTAAGGGATCGCGCAAATCGACACCTTATGCCGCCCAGGTCGCTGCTGAAGATGCGGGCCGCAAGGCGTCGGAACATGGTGTCCGCACGCTGGAAGTCGAAGTCAAGGGTCCCGGCGCAGGCCGCGAATCGGCTCTTCGCGCGCTGCAGGCTGCTGGGTTTCAGATCACCACAATCCGTGACGTGACCTCGATCCCGCACAATGGCGTGCGTCCGGCCAAGCGTCGGCGCGTTTAAGAATTTTTCGACCCTGCGCGTGGCTGGCGGGCTGCGCGGTATCAGGGTCGGCGGATGTCGACGGGCCTACCGCCAGGCTCGTCTGACCCGCTCGTTTCCGCCGGATTTGACCCATAGGGGAACATGATGACTGTCAACAGCAAGAACTGGCAGGAACTCAAGAAGCCGGTCGGCCTCGAAGTGAAGTCTGGTGCCGATGCGCGGCGCAAGGCGACCTTTGTGGCTGAGCCGCTGGAGCGTGGGTTCGGCCTGACGCTCGGCAATGCGCTGCGCCGCGTGCTGCTCTCTTCGCTGCAAGGCGCGGCGATTACGTCGATCAAGATGGAAAATGTCCTCCACGAATTCTCCAGCCT
>JANOPV010000244.1:0-2183 GCA_031422035.1 Sphingomonas sp.
CGAGAAATTCGGTCATATCAGCGGCATCCGAACCTGCGCGACCAATCGCTCAACATGGTCAATCGGCGTATCCGGCAAAATACCGTGGCCAAGGTTGAAGATATGCGGGCGCTGCCTCAACGCGGTGCGGATACGCAGCATCGCCGCATCTAAACCGTCGCCGCCAGCAATCAGCCGCAACGGATCAAGGTTACCCTGCACCGGCATCCCCAGCGGCAGCACGCTGTCGGCCCAGACTGGGTCAACCGTTTCATCCAGGCCAATGACATCCGGCGCAACATCACGAGCGTAAGCCGCGAGCTTCGCACCTGCACCTTTCGGAAAGCCGATGATCGGGACACCAGGCCGGGCGCTGCGCACCGCATCGACAATCGCGCGATTGGGCGCGATGACCCAGCGCGCAAATTCATCCGGCGCCAAACTGCCTGCCCAGCTGTCGAACAATTGCACGGCATCAACCCCAGCATCGATCTGGCCGATCAGATAGCTAATCGTCGTTTCGACAATCGCGTCAATCAATCCCGCAAACTCTGCCGGGTCACGATAAGCCAGCCGCCGCGCTGCCCCATGATCCTTAGACCCTTGCCCATCGACCATATAGGTCGCCACCGTCCACGGACTGCCGGCAAAGCCCAGCAGCACTCGGCCAGGGTCGAGCGCCGCTCTAACCTGCCGCACCGTCTCGTAAACAGGGTCACAGCGCTCGAGCGCGGGCACCAGAGCGCGAAAACTCTGTTCAGCCAGGCGCGGGGCCAGACGCGGGCCCTCACCCGTCTCAAACCATAGATTCTGACCCATCGCATAGGGAACGATCAAAATGTCGGAAAACAGGATGGCCGCATCAAAACCAAAACGGCGAATGGGTTGCAAGGTCACGTCAGCGGCGGACGCGCTATCCATACACAACGCCAGAAATCCGCCCTTGTCGGCCCGCAATGCGCGATATTCAGGCAAATACCGCCCAGCTTGTCGCATCAACCACAACGGCGGCGGATCGCGTCGCTCACCCCGCAGCACGGCGAGCATTGCACCGGGATTTGTCGTCGGCAGAATTGGTGCCAACATCTCTAACTGAGCAGTCTGCTCTTCCATATAAAGAGTCTTATCCTTTGATGATGATAGCTATTGGTGGCGGGATAATGGGGACATAGGCGCGGGCACCCGATTTGCCAACGCTGCGTAAAAATCGACTCGCTGGTGTCCCGCGAGTCGCCTTTTCTGCCCCCACAATCCACCGCTTGTGGATAACGCGCTTGGGCAACCACCCAGCTGTGGATGGAATCGGGATAGCTGGGGATGAACTTTTCTGCCGCATCACTCCCTTGCCTTATCCACAGGGCTCACCCAAAACGCGGTCGTGAAACTCGATCTCCACCTTGTCTCAGACTCGACCGGCGAGACTATTGAAAATATCGCCAAAGCGGCGCTCGCGCAATTTGATGATGTGGCAGTCCGCCGTCATTTCTGGCCGATGGTGCGTTCGCCCGCGCATCTCGACCGGATCATGCCAGAGATTGCGGCGCATTCCGGGCTGGTGTTGTTCAGCCTCGTCAATCCCGAGCTGCGCGCCAAGCTTGAGCGGCAATGTCTCCAGCTCGGCCTAACCGCGGTGCCGGCTTTTGACCCGGTTGTGGCCGCGCTGTCGGCGGCACTGGGGCAAGAGGCCAAAGCGCGGCCAGGGCGGCAGCACAGTATGGATGCCGCGTATTTTGCTCGGGTGGAGGCCATCCATTACACCATGGCGCATGATGACGGTTTGCTTCACGAAGAATGGGAGGATGCCGACATCGTCTTGGCTGGCGTCTCGCGCAGCTCAAAAACCCCGACCAGCATCTATCTCGCCAATCGCGGTTATCGCACCGCCAATATCCCGATTGTCCCCGCCTCGCCACCGCCAGCGGCGCTGTTCGCCCTTAAGCATCCGTTGGTCGTCGGCCTGACCACCAGTGCCGACCGTTTGGTTGCGGTCCGGCGCAACCGGTTGACCGTGTTGGGGGATCATGGCGCGACCGATTATGCTGAGGCAGATGCGGTCAAGCGAGAGCTGAATTACGCCCGGCGACTGTTCGCGGATCAGGATTGGCCGGTTATCGACGTCACCCGCCGCTCGATTGAGGAAACGGCGGCAGCGATTATCCAGCTGGTTGAAGAACGGCGCGAGCGAGCGGGTCTGTGATGCTGGC
>JANOPV010000245.1:0-5539 GCA_031422035.1 Sphingomonas sp.
CGTATCCGCCTGCTGATTGCCGCATCCGCCTTGCTGACCGCCGCGCCGCTCGCCGCGCAAGCGCTGACACCCCCTACCGCACCTGCTGCACCTGCTGATGTACCCGATGCCGATCCCGCTTTGTGGGTGATGCGCGATGCGGACACCACCATCTATCTGTTCGGCACCATGCATGTCCTGCGCGCCAACATCACCTGGTTCGATGATGCAGTGGCAGAGGCGCTTGCCGCGTCTTCGGAACTCAGGATCGAGATGATCATGCCGGAAAATCCGGCTGAGCTTGGCCCGCTGTTCCTCGCCGCCGCGCAAAATGGCAGTAGCGCCTTTTCCACCCGCATGACCACGGAACAACGCACGCAATATGTCGCCGCGATGGAGCGGCTGAACGTGCCGTGGCAGCGGCTTGAGGGTTTCGACGGCTGGTTCGTCTCGCTGCAAATGGCGCAGGCCATGATTGCCGGCTCCGGCCTGACCCCAGCGAGCGGTGCAGAGGCCACGCTGATCGCAGCGGCCCGCGCCCGCAACGTGCCGATCACCGCCTTTGAAACACCCGGGGATCAGATCGGCGCGCTGGATTCGGTGCCAGAAAGTGAGCAGATTGTCGGCCTGCTCCAAATGCTGGGGGACCTTCCCGCCGGTCGGACGATGCTCAACGCGATGGTCACCGCATGGAGCACAGGCGATGCCGAAAGCACCGGCAACCTCATCACCGAAACCCGCACTGTTGCACCCGAACTGCACCGGATCATCTTCATCGATCGCAACCGGCGCTGGGCAGACAATCTGGCCGCGCGGATGGCACAGCCAGGCACAATGTTCGTTGCCGTCGGCGCCGGCCATCTCGCCGGTGATAACAGCGTCCAGGATTTGCTGACCCAGCGCGGCTTCACCGTCACCCGGGTCGCATACTGACCATAATCCGAGATAAAGGGGCGGCATGATACATCGGTTTTTAAGCCCGCTCATCCTGCTTGCAGCAGTCACTGCGTGCGCGCCTGAGGCGGCCCTCCCCAGCGGTCCGGCGCGCCCGGCACTATGGGTGGTGCATGATGCCGACACCCGCATCGTTCTGGTTGGCTCAGTGCATCAGCTGCCTGCCGACCTCGACTGGGTCCGGGGGCGGCTGGCGCAAGAGGTCGATCTTGCTGACGAATTGTGGCTCGAGCTTGCCCCAGAGGAAGCAGCTCGCGCACCTGCGCTCTTTGCCGCCACCGCCAATGACGAACGGGTCGCACCGCTCGCCGGTCGCATCTCCACCCAGAACGCGGACGAAATCGTCGCCCGTTTGCGCACCATCGGCATTGCCAACCCGGATTTGACCGAAAGTTGGGCGCTCGCACTCACGCTTGGGGCCGCACAAGCAGACGCCGTCGGGCTGGACAACAGCAACGGCGTCGAGGCCACCCTCACCCGCCGTTTCACCGCCCGCTCGCTAACGGTGCGCGGGCTGGAAACAGCGGCGCAGCAACTCACCCTGTTCGACACCCTGCCCCCGCGCGTTCAGGATCAGCTGTTGACCAGCACCATCGATCAGGCAAACGGCAGCGGCGCCCGCATCGCTGCGCTGCTCAGCGCGTGGGCAGCTGGCGACGTTGATCGGCTGGCGGCAATCGCCAACGACCAACTCACCGCCGTCCCCGGCCTTGCCGAACCGCTGGTCCACGCCCGCAACCGCGCCTGGGCCGATGCTCTCGCCGCCCGCATGAACCAGCGCGGCGACATCATGGTCGCCGTGGGTGTCGGCCACCTCGTCGGCCCACGGTCCTTGCTTGATGAATTGCGTGCTCGCGGGCTAAGGCCGATCCGACTGCAATAGCCCTCGCAAAACTTGCACTTTCCTCGTCCTGCCGCTATGCGCGCGCACTTCCTGCTATGGTCATCCCTGGAGGCGTGGCGGGAAGATAATGCATCTTATCGGAGAATACTCATGAGCGAACAGCTGACCTTGTCGGCCGAATCGCGCGAACGGGCTGGCAAGGGAGCCTCCCGTGCACTGCGCAATTCCGGTCGCGTGCCTGCCGTCATTTATGGTGGCAACGCAGAACCAACGATTATCCACGTCGAGGAAAAGGCGCTTGTTAAAGCGTTGATGACCGGCCATTTCTTCAACAGCGTAGTTGAACTGGACCTGTCCGGCAAAACCCACACGACCCTGCCAAAGGACGTGGCCTTTCATCCGGTTAACGACCGTCCACTACATGTCGATTTCTATCGCGTCAGCAAGGATACCAAGCTGACCGTTGAAGTGCCGGTTGTCTTCATCAACGAAGACAAATCGCCTGGCCTGAAACGCGGCGGCGTCCTCAACATTGTTCGTCATGAAGTCGAACTGGCCTGCGATGCCAGCCATATTCCAGAATCGCTGGAAATCGACATGACTGGCTTTGATGTTGGCGATTCAATCCATATTTCGGCGGTGAAACTGCCGGCTGGGGCGGTTCCGACCATCACCGACCGCGATTTCACCATCGCAACTGTTGTGGCGCCATCGGCGCTCAAGTCGAGCGAAGGCGACACTGCAGCTGCGACTGAAGCAGAGCCTGAGGCGTAATGCTAACCCTCTCCCGCTAGGGGAGAGGGATCGGCGCGAAGCGCCAGGGAGAGGGGATGAGGGCGTAACTGCCCTCTCCCCGCCTGCTTGCGCAGGCACCCCTCTCCCCTGAAGGGAGAGGGCAATATAGTGCACATCTGGGCCGGTCTCGGCAATCCGGGCGCGCAATACGCCCTGCACCGGCACAATATCGGCTTCATGGCGGTTGACGTGATCGCAGAGCGCTGGTCGTTCGGCCCATGGTCGCGCAAATTTCAGGGGCTGGCGTGCGAAGGCCGGATCGGTCCCCACCGCATCCTCCTTCTTAAACCGCAAAGCTTCATGAACGAGAGCGGCCGTGCCGTCGGCGAAGCCATGCGTTTCTATAAAGCCGAGCCCGCCGCCGTCACCGCGCTCTATGACGAGCTCGACCTCGATCCGTTTCGCGTCAAAGTGAAAATCGGCGGTGGTGCGGCTGGGCATAACGGCATCCGCTCGATCACCCAGCACATCAGCGCAGATTTCCGCCGGGTCCGCATCGGCATCGGCCATCCCGGGCATAAGGACCGCGTCACCCCCTACGTCCTGGGCAATTTCGCCAAGGCCGAACTGGACCCGCTGACCGACTGTCTCGCCGCCATCGCTAACGAAGCGGAATGGCTGGCGGCGGGCGACGACGCCCGCTTCATGAGCGATGTCGCGTCGCGGCTGGCGGATTGACCCGGCACCTCACGGTATGCAGCGCATCCTCATCATCGGCCCTTGCGGCGCGGGGAAATCGACCCTGGCGCGCGAACTGGGCGCGCTGTTGGACCTACCGATATTTCACATCGACCAGCTCAACTGGCAGCCGGGCTGGGTCGAGGGGACCAAGGATGAGCTGCGTGCGAAGCTAGCGACCATCAGCGCCACCGATCGCTGGCTGATCGACGGCACCTACGGAGGCACGCTCGCCGAACGCCTGCCGCGCGCCGATACCGTCGTCTATCTCAATTATCCCGTCAGCCTTTGCGTAAAGCGGCTGCTGCAGCGAATATGGACGTGGCGCGGGCGCAGCCGACCAGACATGCCGGAGGGGTGCCCCGAGCAGTTCGATCTGGCGTTCCTGTGGTATGTCTTGCGCTGGAACGCCGGGCCGGGGCCACGGCTGGAGTCACGGCTGCGCGGGTATGAGGATAAGGTGATCCGGCTGCGCAGCCCGGCGGCGCTGCACCAGTGGCTCGGGGCGTTGCCCGCCGCGCCCAGCTCGGCTAACCGCGCGTCATGACCGTCCGCGCCCTCTTCCCCACTTTGCTCTACGAAGCCGAGCTGGATGACGCCACCTTGCTAGACGCCCTCGCCCACATGGCCCGCACCGTGAGCAACGACGACACCGCCGGGCGCGCCTGGTCGCGGGCCAAGGGCTATCGCGGCTATACCAGCTATGCCAGCCTCGACGACCTACCCCGCCGCGACCCCGACGTTGCAGCGCTGGTGCGCGTCCTCGACAAGCATGTCGCAAAATTTGCCGCCGCTTGCGCGTTTGACCTGCCTAAAAAGCTCAAACTCGACAGCCTGTGGATCAACATCCTCAAACCCGGCGGCACCCATAGTGGCCACATCCACCCGCACAGCGCGGTGTCGGGCACGCTCTATATCGACGTCCCCCCGGGCGCGAGCGGCATCCGTTTTGAAGACCCCCGCCTGCCGCTGATGATGGCCGCGCCGACCCGCGACCCCGGCGCACCATATGACTGCCAACCATTCGTCAAGGTCGACCCCATCGCTGGCACGATCCTCCTGTGGGAAAGCTGGCTTAGGCACGAGGTTGAGGCTAATGCCGCGAAGAGCGAGAGGATATCGATCAGTTTCAACTACAGCTGATGGCAAGCCAGTTTTCGACAACATCACCGTATTGACCTTCGCGGTAACGTGACATAGTGTATCAATACACCATGGCGCATAAGAAGGATCTCAACAGTGATAAAACGGGCATTGCTGACCGGCGCGGCAGCTGGAGCGACATTATTTATCCTGACGGCGGCGGCACAGCGCATCGCCCCGGAAACCCGCTTCGATACCATCGATGTACAGCGCATCAATGTGCGCGAGCCGGACGGCACATTGCGCTTTACCTTGTCCAACACCGCGCGCTTCCCTGGCCTGAATGTTCGCGGGACCGAGCATCCGCATGCTGGGCGGCGCGACAAGGCCGGGATGCTATTCTTCAATGATGAAGGTACCGAAAATGGCGGGCTGATTTGGAATGGGCGCACATTGGATGGTATCACCCGCGCTGGTGCCAGCCTGACTTTGGATGCCTATGAACAGGATCAGGTGCTGCAATTGCTGCAAACCGATGAACGCGGGCCTGAGGGCAGCACCCGCACCGCCGCCCTTATCATCAACGATATGCCGCAGGGGCCGCTTGACCCAACGGCGGTCACCCGCGCCCGCGCCGCAGCGACACCGCAAGAGGCCGAGGCCATCATGCGCAGCGGCAATGTCGGCGGCACCCCGCGTATGTTCGTCGGTCGCAGCCGTTCGGGCAATGCCGCTATCTTCATGCAGGACGGCCAGGGGCGCCCGCGCATCACGATGACCGTGGGCGAAGATGGCGCAGCAGCCATCAACTTCCTCAACGAAGCAGGCGAACCGGTGCGGACGATCACCGCAGATCAATGATAGCTAGCGATGGCAACGGCGGCTTTCCCTTTCCTCCCTGATCGCCTAATGGCGCGCAGCGAATTTTTGGGAAGAGCCATCACATCATGGGTTTCAAATGCGGTATCGTCGGGCTGCCGAATGTCGGCAAGTCCACCCTGTTCAATGCGCTGACCGAAACCCAGTCGGCGCAGGCGGCTAATTATCCGTTTTGCACGATTGAGCCCAATGTCGGCAATGTCGCGGTCCCTGACCCGCGCTTGAACCAGCTCGCCGCCATCGCCGGTTCGCAAAAGATCATCGAAACTCAGCTGGCCTTTGTCGACATTGCGGGTCTCGTGCGCGGAGCGTCAAAGGGCGAAGGGC
>JANOPV010000246.1:0-1952 GCA_031422035.1 Sphingomonas sp.
ATAGCTATGCGACGCCCATGGCTTTCAACTTGTCCACCAGTTCATCGACGCTGGCGACCTTGATGCCCGCACTGCGCACCGGCGGCTCGACCACTTTCAGCGTCGTCAGGTGCGGGGTGATGTCGACGCCCAGATCCTCGGGCGACTTGACCGCCATCGGTTTCGACTTCGCCTTCATGATGTTCGGTAGGCTGGCATAGCGCGGCTCATTCAGCCGCAGATCGGTGGTGATCACCGCAGGCAGCTTGACCGTCAGCGTTTCAAGCCCGCCGTCAATTTCGCGCGCCACGGTCACTGCATCGGCGCTGAGTTCGACGGTATTGGCAAAGGTCGCCTGACCCCAGCCTGACAGCGCGGCAAACATCTGGCCGGTCTGGTTGCTGTCATCGTCGATCGCCTGCTTGCCCAGGATAACCAGCTGCGGTGCTTCTTCATCGGCGATGGCCTTGAGCAATTTGGCAACCGCCAGCGGCTCAACCTCAGCATCGGTCTGCACATGGATCGCCCGGTCGGCGCCCATGGCGAGCGCAGTGCGCAGTGTTTCAGCAGCCTTGGCCGGGCCGACGCTGACCGCGACAACCTCGGTCACCAGGCCCTTTTCGCGCAAGCGGAGCGCCTCTTCGACGGCGATTTCGTCAAATGGGTTCATGCTCATTTTGACATTGGCCAGATCAACGCCGGTGCCATCGGCTTTCACCCGCGGCTTGACATTATAATCGAGCACCCGCTTCACCGGGACCAAGACTCTCATCGCAAATCTCCTACTGACACCGTCACGCGCTATAGCATGCGAGCGCCGTTACTTTACGTTCACGTCAACGTCAATCACTTGTCCCGCCGCGCCGCGATCATGCTCGCCACCGCCACGATCAACAGCGCAACCAACCCCGCCAACACGACCAGCACCAACGCGAATTGCCGGTTGACCAGATCCTGTGTTCCCCATGCCGCCAGCCCGCATCCGGCGATCAGCGACAGGGTCGTGATAGTGGCCGGGAGGATGAAGCGCCGCCCGCGCATCAGCACCAGCGCCGCCATAATCAGCGTGACTGGCCCCAACAGCAACAGGCCCGGGCCCAGCAAGGTGCCGTCCGCGATCACGCCGCCTTTTGCACCTCAGCCACGATCTTCTTCGCGGCATCACCCAGATCATTGGCGGCGACAATCGGCAGGCCCGAATTGGCGAGGATGTCCTTGCCCTGCTGCACATTGGTGCCCTCCAGCCGGACGACCAGCGGCACCGACAAATTCACTTCCTTGGCCGCCGCGACGATGCCGTCGGCAATGATGTCGCATTTCATAATGCCGCCAAAGATATTAACGAGGATGCCCTTCACATTGGGATCTTGCAGGATGATTTTGAACGCCGCCGTCACCTTTTCCTTGCTCGCGCCGCCGCCAACGTCGAGGAAATTGGCCGGGAACATGCCGTTCAGCTTGATGATGTCCATCGTCGCCATGGCGAGGCCCGCGCCATTGACCATGCAGCCAATATCGCCGTCGAGCTTGATATAAGCGAGGTCATATTTGGACGCCTCAACCTCGGCTGGGTCTTCTTCGCTTTCGTCGCGCAGCGCCAGGGTGTCGGGGTGACGGAATAGCGCGTTGGGGTCGAAACTGATTTTGGCATCAAGCACCAATATGTCGCCCGCTGGCGTCTCGACCAGCGGGTTGATCTCCAGCATCGCCATATCTTCAGCCACAAAGGCGGCGTAGAGCTTTTTGACGGTGTCTGCCGCCTGCGCCGCCGTATCGCCCGACAGGTGGAGCGCCGCCGTCGCCTTGGCGGCATCGGCATCGGTCAAGCCGGTCAACGGGTCGATGGTGATCGTCTCGATCTTTTCGGGGGTGTCATGCGCCACCGCTTCAATATCCATCCCGCCTTCGGTCGACACGATCATCGCGATCCGGCCAGAGGCACGGTCGACCAGCATCGACAGATAATATTCGTG
>JANOPV010000247.1:0-3137 GCA_031422035.1 Sphingomonas sp.
GTGGCACTCAACGGATTCCACGCGAAGCCGGTGAACAGCCAGCTGCGCAGCCATTCGGTGATGATCCACGCGGCGGCGAACAGAAGGAGGAGGGGGAGGCGGCTGGGAGCGGTGCCGACCACCCCCGCTATTTCGTCATCCCCGCGAAGGCGGGGATCCATCGCCGGCTGGTTCGATGCCGCGCCTTCAGGAGTTGGGCCCCCACCTTCGCGGGGGTGACGAGTTTTGGCGGTGAGTGCGGAAGCCCCCCACCATGCCGCAATCGCCGCCAGCCCCGGGAACACCGCAAGATAGAGTGCCACCAGCCCAACTGCGACCCAGCCGAGCCAGGCGGGCATCGCGGCCTGAAAGGTAAAGGCGGTGGCGATCCAGTTGAGGCTCATGGCGAAATGCCCGACGCCCCAGAGGTAGCCTAGCAGGAAACTGCCGCGTTTGGACCGGGCGCCTTCCAGCAACCACAGCAGCAGCGCGAGCGCGATCAGGGTCAGCGGCCACAGGCTGAGCGGGGCAAAGCCGGTGGCGGATACGCACCCGGCGATCAGCGCGGTCCAGCGGGGGTGAGCAGCAAGGAACGCGGGCGCGCGGGTCAACATGCGGGGGTGATAGCGAAGGGTGGGGACCCTCGCCAGCACCCAATGTCTGCGTTATCAATCGGCAATGACCTTGCGCCCGTTCCACCTCGCGATTCCCGTTGACGATCTTTCGGCGGCGCGGGCGTTTTACGGTGGCGCGCTAGGCTGCGCCGAGGGACGATCATCCGACCAATGGGTCGATTTCAACCTGATGGGGCACCAATTGGTGGTGCATCATGTGCCAGGCTGGTCCGGTGCGGCGGCAGGGATGAACGCCGTCGATGGTCACGCCGTGCCGGTGCCGCATTTCGGCGTGGTGCTGACGATGGCGCAATTTGATGATCTGGCAGCGCGGATGATGGCCGCGGACATGGCGTTCATCCATCCACCGATGGTGCGCTTTGCCGGCCAAGCCGGCGAACAGGCGACGATGTTTTTCGCGGACCCTGCGGGCAACGCGCTGGAGTTCAAAGCCTTCGCCGACGACGCGATGATTTTTGCGGCCCTTCCCCCAGCGTGAACGCTGGTGGATTGTTTTCTGCCCTTCCCCCAGCGTGAACGCTGACGGGCGTTACGGCGCCAAATCCGCGTGGGTCGCGCCGGAGCAGAGGTCGCTGCTCGATGCGCTGTCGCCGGTCAGCATGGCAAAGGCGATGAACCCGCCGACCAGCGCGACGGCAAAGGCAGCGGACAGCCAGACCAGATATTTCTCGATGAACGCTTTTATCGGCGCGCCGAATTTCCAGAATAGGAAACCGACCAGCATGAACTGAAACGCGCGGCTGGCGATGCTGGCGAGGACGAAGGTGATAAGGTTCATGTGGATGAACCCGGCGGTCAGCGTCAGCAGCTTGAACGGGATCGGCGTTGCGCCCTTAATCAGGATTATTTCCGCGCCATATTCGCGCAGGTAACAGGCAGCCTGGGGAAAGCTGTCCCACAGGCCGAGCGCCTGGAGCAATTGCACGCCGATGGTTTCATACGCGAAATAGCCGATCGCATAGCCAAACAGCCCGCCGATCACCGAGGCGAACGTGGTAATCAGGCCGTAGCGTAGCGCGCGCTGTGGATGCGCCAGGCACATCAGGCCGAGCAGCGGGTGCGGCGGAATCGGGAAAAAGCTCGATTCCATGAACGCAAACGCAAACAGCCAGCGTTCCGCATGGGGGTGCGCCGCCTTGGCGAGCATCCAGTCGTAAAGCCGGCGGATCATGCGCGGCGGGTAGCGGCGCTGGGCTGGCCGTGCAAGAGTGACGGCAGTATCAAGGAGGATAGTCGGCATGACGATCACGATTTATGGCGCGATATTGTCGCCTTATGTGCGCAAGACATTGGCGTTTGCTGCGGAAAAGGGTGTGGCGGTTGCGCTCTCACCCGGTGGGATGGGGCAGGGCGGGGAGCCGTTCGCCGAAGCCAGTCCCTTCGCCAAAATGCCTGCGCTGCGCGATGTCGGTGCGCGGGCGGATGGCAGTGACTTCTGCCTCGCCGACTCGAGCGCAATTTGCCATTATCTGGAGGCGAAGCACCCCGACCCGGCGCTCATCCCCGCCGATGCACAGGGGCGCGGCGAATGCGTCTGGCTCGACGAGTTTTCAGACACCGTGCTCGGCGTGTCGGGCGGCAAGATGTTTTTTAACCGCGTGGTCATGCCGAAATTCATGAAGCGTGAGGGTGATTATGCCGCGGCTGACGCAGCGGAGCGCGACGAGCTGCCGAAGATCCTCGCCTGGCTTAATCAGCGGGTGATGGGCCGCGAATTCCTGATCGGCGATGCGATCACGTTGGCCGATCTGGCGGTCGCGATCCCCTTTGCCAATATCGCCGGGGCGGGTTTTGCGTTGGACGCGGCGACCCATCCTGAACTGGTGCGCTGGCTAGCTGGCATTACCGCGCGGCCAAGCATCGCGGGCATGAACGCCAAGGTTGCGGCGACGCTGGCGCACGTGCTGGCCGGTTAGGTTGTCGGGGTGGCGCGGATATGAAAAGGGCGGCTCTTCGCAAAGCCGCCCCTCGCATGGTGTGTGGTAAGCTTAGCCCTTATTCACCGGGGCCGCGCCAGGAGTGCCTTTGCCGCCCTTGGGGCCGGCGCCGATCTGGCTCTTGTCGACCTGCTTGCCTTCAACCGGCGCGGTGTCGGTGAAGCCATGGTTCGGATTTGGGGTCTTCTCGGTCATGGGATAGTCCTTCCTTCATCAAATGGCCGGCGTGCCGGACCTGTGGTGAGCCCTGTTTTTTCTGAGCTCATGCGCCCTGAAACGTATTGCATTGTGCGGGATCGCCGCTGCGCAGACCGCGTTGCAGCCATTCCATCCGCTGGGCGCTGGTGCCGTGGGTAAAGCTTTCGGGCACCGGCCGCTGTCCGGCGGAGCGCGACAGGGTGTCGTCGCCGATGGCATTGGCGGCCTGCATCGCCTCCTCCATGTCGCCCGGTTCCAGCACCGGCTGGCCAGCGGCGGTGCGCGCGGTTGCCGCCCACACCCCGGCATAGCAATCGGCCTGCAATTCCATGCGGACCTGTATCGCATTGCCTTCGGCCTGATTGGCCCGTGCTTGCGACTGCCGCAC
>JANOPV010000248.1:0-22308 GCA_031422035.1 Sphingomonas sp.
CGGCGGCGGCACTCACCTGATCTTGAGCGTCGCAAGACCGGCAAGCGCCAGCACGATGGAAACGATCCAGAAGCGGATGACGACTTGCGATTCAGGCCAGCCAAGCTGTTCGAAGTGATGATGGATCGGCGCCATGCGGAACACCCGCTTGCCAGTGCGCTTGTAATAGCCAACCTGGATGATGACCGACATCGCCTCCACCACGAACAATCCGCCAACGACCACCAGCACCAGTTCATGCTGCGCAGTCGCGGCGACGGTTGCCAGCGCGCCGCCCAAGGCCAAGCTGCCGGTATCGCCCATGAACACGGCCGCCGGCGGCGCGTTGAACCAGAGGAATGCCAGTCCGGAGCCAATGATCGCCGCACAGAATATCGCCAACTCCCCCGCACCGGGGACATGGGCGATGCCCAGATAATCGGCAAAGCGCGCGTTTCCCGTCAGATAGACGATGACCAGAAACGTCAGCGCGGCGATGATGACCGGAAATGTCGCGAGCCCATCAAGCCCGTCGGTCAGGTTCACGGCATTGCCAAACCCGACGATCAGCACCATCGCGAAAATGTAATAAAGCGGCCCAAGGTCAATCGAAACTTCGTTGAGGAACGGCAGATAAAGCTCGGTCCCAGTGCGCTCGACAATCAGGAACACGGCGATCCCGGCGACCAGGAATTCCAGCGCCAGCCGCACTTTGCCCGACACCCCGGCATGGCTGGCCTTGCGCACCTTATCCAGATCATCGGCAAACCCAATCGCGCCAAACCCAAATGTGACGAACAGACAGGCCCAGACAAAACTATTGCCCAAATCCATCCATAACAGCGACGATATACCAAGGGAGATCAGCATCATCAGCCCGCCCATCGTCGGCGTCCCGCGCTTGGCGAGGTGCGATTGCGGGCCATCATCGCGGATCGGTTGGCCTTTGCCCTGGCGAGCACGCAACATCAGGATGAATTTCGGCCCGATGAGCATGCCGATAAACAGCGCGGTAAAAATCGCCGCGCCGGAGCGGAAGGAGAGATAGCGCAACAGGTTGAGCGCGCCGGGAAAGCCGAGCCACTCGGCCAACAAATACAGCATCAATTCTCTCCGCCAGCCAGCGCCGCGACGATGCGCGACAGGCCGACCGAATTTGACCCTTTGACCAGCAGGACGTCGCCGGGCCGCAGACCAGCTGCGAGCCCAGATAACACGGCGTCAACACCGGGCACATGGGTGAATTCGACTCGCCCGACAAGCGCGTTTGCCAGCGGCACCATCTCATCGCCAACCAGCCACGCCTGATCGACCTGCGCGGTCATAAGGTGGTCGGCCAGAGCCGCGTGAAGCGCAGCGCTTTGCTCGCCCAACTCCTTCATCGCGCCCAGCACCGCGATCCGCCGCGTCGCGGGCTCGCGGCCAAGCTGCATCAACGTCGCGGCCATCGACGCTGGATTCGCATTATAGCTCTCATCGATCAGCAGCGCCGTGCCTTCGGACAATGTGAGTGTAACTCGCGCACCGCGTCCGGCAAGGCCGGGTAGCTCAGCCAGCGCCAGACCGGCGGCCGGCAAATCGCCGCCAACCGCTGCGACCGCCGCCAGCACCGCCATTGCGTTCGCCACCCAATGGTCCCCCGGCGGCGCCAGCGTAAAGCACAATGTCGCGTCATGGACCTGCGCGGTGACAATGCTGCCGCCGGTGTCGCGGTCCACCACCCAATCGAGCGCGCGGACAGTCGCCCCTGTGGTGGTGCCAAAGCGGACGACTGTTTGCACATACGCCATCGCGGCCTCATCCAGGATCGGCAAGTAAGGGCTGTCTGCGGGGATGATGGCGATGCCGCTGGGCTCAAGGCCTTGAAAAATCTCACCCTTCGCGCGCGCTATATCCTCGACGGTCGGGAAAAATTCTTGATGAGCCGGTGCCACGGTCGTGACGATGGCGACATGCGGACGGACCATCCGGGTCAGCTCCGCCAGTTCGCCCGCATGGTTCATCCCCATTTCGAGCACCGCATAGCCCGCATCGCGCGGCATCCGCGACAGACTGAGCGGCACGCCCGTGTGGTTGTTGTAACTCTTGACCGAGCGGTGCACGCGCCCCGGCTGCCAGCGATCCAGCGCGGCGGCGAGCGCCTCCTTCGTCCCGGTTTTGCCCGCCGACCCGGTAACGCCGATGATCGTCGCGCGAGACCGTGCGCGGGCGGCAACGCCCAACGCGACGAGCGCCTGATAGCCGTCCCCAACCAGCACATGCGGACCGTCAATCGGCGCTTCACAGATGATGCCAGCAGCCCCGGCGCTCAGCGCGGCAGCTACAAAACGATGCCCGTCAGTCGCCTCACCGCGCATCGCAATGAATAAATCGCCCGACCGCACTTCACGCGAGTCAAACGTAACGCCGGTGACGACGAAATCAGCGGACGCAACACCGCCGGTCGCAGCCGCCAGTTCTGCAGCTGTCCACAAAGCTGATGATGGCTGTGCGGCGCTCATGTTGCCGCCGCGTCGCGCGCCACCGCTGCATCGTCAAACGGCAGCACGCGCATCGCATCACCGCGCCCGATAATCTGGCCCAGTTCATGACCCTTGCCAGCAATCAAGACGATGTCATCGGCACCAGCCTGAGCCACGGCCGCAAAAATCGCAGCGCGGCGGTCGCCAATCTCGGTTGCGCCCGGTGCCGCGTCCACTATCGACTGACGGATCGCCGCAGCATCCTCACCGCGCGGATTATCGTCAGTGACGATGACGACATCAGCACCGCGCACGGCCTCCGCACCCATCGCAGGCCGCTTGCCCATGTCACGGTCGCCCCCTGCGCCGAACGCCAGGATGATCCGGCCCGTCGCATGTGGCCGCAGCGCCGACAGGGCAGCAGCCAGCGCATCGGGGGTATGTGCATAATCAATGTAGATGGGCGCGCCGGTGCGGCCCAGCGCTGCCCGTTCCAGTCGCCCGCGCACCGGTTGCAGGCGGGCCATCGAGTCAAATACCCGCGCCGGTTCTGCGCCAGTGGCAATCACCAGCCCCGCCGCGACCAGCGCGTTCGCCGCCTGATACGCACCGATCAGCGGCAAGCGGACGCGGTGGGCTGTACTACCCGCGTCGGTGATCGTGAGCATCTGCCCCAGCGCAGTCGGTTCCCGCGCGGTCAGCCGCAAATCATCACCCGCGTCGCCAACCGTAAACAGCCGCACGCCGCGCGCCCGCGCATGCGCCATCGCCTGCGCCGACCACGCATCATCGGCCCAGACTACCGCTACCCCATCACCCGCCAACAGCTCATCGAACAACCGCATCTTGGCGGCGAAATAGCTGTCCATATTGCCATGATAATCGAGGTGATCGCGCGACAAGTTGGTGAAGGCCGCCGCGGCCAGCGGCACGCCTTCACACCGATGCTGGTCAAGGCCGTGGCTCGACGCTTCATAGGCAACATGGGTCACCCCCTCAGCGGCAAGGCCCGACAGGTTGGACAGAAATGTCACAATATCAGGCGTCGTCAGCCCGGTTTTGACCTGCTCGTCGGCGGTCGTGACGCCGAGCGTGCCTATGGATGCCGATTTCTCTCCAAGCATCCGCCAGATTTGCCGTGCCATTTCAACGGTGGACGTCTTGCCGTTAGTGCCGGTTACCGCAACAAGTTGCGCGGGCATGCGCTCAAAATACCGCGCGGCAATCTCGGCAAATCGGCGGCGCGGATTGGCATCCGCGATGTGCACCGCGCCATCAACCCGCACGTCCGGCCGGGCCACGATAGCGGCAGCGCCCGCTGCAATCGCGGCGTCGATAAAATCTTCGCCGTTGAACTTCGCGCCGGGGAACGCCCCGAACATCGTGCCCTGCGCCACCTGGCGATGGTCGATGGCGATGCCGCCAATCTCCGCAGCCGCAATTGCCGCATCCTTGATGTCCGGGGCCATTACGCCCAGCCGCATCACCGCTCGCCCCGCGGACGCCAGAGCAATGGTCGCAGCTCACTCAGATCGACGTCGCGATGTTCCTCGGGATAGATGCCGAGCATCGGTCCGATCCGCATCACCACCCGGCGCACGACCGGCGCGGCAGTAAAGCCCGCCGTGCGTTGCCCCATTGAATAGGCATTGCCGCGCGGTTCATCGATCATCGCGACGATCACATAGCGTGGATTATCCATCGGAAATGCAGCGGCAAAGGTCGCGACCACCGAGCTACGGGAATAGCCGCCTTCGGAGGGCTTTTCAGCAGAGCCCGTCTTGCCGCCAACCCGGTATCCCGGCGCATCAGCGCGGTTGCCGGTGCCATCAGCGACGATCATCCGCAGCAATTGCCGCATCCGCGCGCTGGTCGTTTCTGAAAACACCCGGCGGCCCGCTGGCACATCGCCCTCATCCAAGCGGCGGATCGTCGCCGGACGCCAGATACCGCCATTGACTAGAGCGGCATAGGCACTGGCCAGATGCAGCGGCGTCACCGCAATACCGTGGCCATAGCCGGTCGTCATCGTCGTCGTCCGGCCCCAGTCACGCGGCCACAGCGGCTGACCGCGCTCGCGCAATTCGATATGCGGCCGACTGTCAAATTCCAAGCGGCGGAACATCGCCGCCATGCGTTCACGGCCCAGCTGATCGGCAATCTGCGCGGTGACGACGTTGGACGAATGGACCAGCGCCTCGGGCACATTCAGCCAGCGCCCGGAGGAGTGTAAATCGCTGATCTGAAAGCCACCAACCGACAGCGGCCGGGTCGCATCATAACGGCGCGCCATATCGGTGACGACTCCAGCATCCATAGCCGCCGCAAAGGTCAGCGGCTTGAAGGTAGAGCCCAGCTCATAGACGTTGAGCGTTACAGCGTTACGCTGCGCAGACACCGGCGACAATGACACACGATTGGGGTTGAACGTCGGCAGGGAGGTCATCGCTAGCACTTCGCCGGTCTGCACATCCAGCACGAGCCCCGCGCCGCCAATTGCCTCCAATTGCGTTACGGCGTTCGACAGCTCGTGCTCGAGTGCGGCCTGGACGCGCATATCGATCGACAGGTTGAACGGCTCGCCGCGCGTTTCTGCCCCCGTCAGCTGATCGTTAAACGCGGCCTCAGCGCCCATCACGCCTTGGCCATCAATATCGGCAAAGCCCAGGACATGAGCGGCAAGCGGCCCTTGAGGATATAGCCGCTCGGCCTCATGCGGATATTCAAACCCGACTTCGGCCAGCTGGTTGACGGCGTTCAGCTGAGCATTGGTCGCCCGGCGGCGGATATAGGCGCTGCGTCGCCCGGTTAGCCGGGTCAGAAAATCGGCGGCGCTGGTGTCTGGGAAAATACGGTTGAGATCAGCGGCAAGCTGGCGCGGATCGTTCATCAACCGGTCGGGGCGCACCCGAATCGAGCGCACCTGGATTGTCCGCGCCATCGGCACACCGTTGCGATCCACAATATCGCCGCGCTCAGGCAGATTTGCGGCGGCGACGCGTTGGCCCGTGCCCGTATCGAACATTGCCACATAGAGCAGCCGGGCCATGATGACCGCGCCGACAAACAGAAATACGCGGGTCACCCATTTCAGCCGGTCACTTGCTTCACCAGCAAAGCGCGTGCGGCTTTCCGCGCGCCGCATCCGCACCGGGCGGGCAATCAAGGTGGCGACGGGGGTAATCATTACCGCTGGGTCACGATCGGTGCGGGCAGCAATTGGGCAATGTCGCGCATTGCGCCGACCGCCACCCGGTCGTCATCCGGTGCAGGGCTGCGCGGCGCGCCCCCCGCGGACGCAGGCGTTTCAGCAGACCTAACCGCGTCTGCATCAGCCGTACCCATCGCCAGGACAATCGGTGCGCGATCCTGCGCCGCCACCGGAGTGCGCAACTGCCGCACCGACGCCAGGCCGCGTTCGCCGGGCAGATACTGCCCTGACGCCGGTGCCACATAGCCAAAGGTTTCGGTGTTCCAGCGTTCAAGCTGCGACAGGTTGGCGAGCACCGCAATCTCACCCTCGGCAACCCGGATGCGACGGCGTGTCTCGGTAATTTCCGCTTCGACCCGGCGCAATTCGGTTCGCGTCGACGACACATGCAGCGATACCGGATACGCCAGTAGCGCACAGATCGTAACCAGCATTAAGAGGCCGATGCTTTGCAATTTGCGTGCGGCAGACATCATGATCCAGCCCCTCTCGAAGCAGTTGGCGCGGTGGCCCAGGGTGGCGCAGCGGTGCGGATCGCCGAGCGCAACGTGGCGGAGCGCGCACGACCGTTGCGCGCCAGTTCCGCTTCGCCCGCCCGCACCGGCTTGGCGACGTCGGTAAATGTCGGCACCGGGCCACGCGACGCTGCGGCGACCGGCAAATGCCGCGACCCCTGCCCATCGCCGCCGCTGCGCGTGCGCAGGAACAGCTTGACGATCCGGTCCTCAAGGCTGTGAAATGTGACCACGGCCAGCCGTCCGCCAGGGGCCAGCACTCGCTCGGCAGCAGCAAGCCCGCGTTCAAGCTCGCCCAGTTCGTCGTTGATGGCGATGCGGATCGCCTGAAAACTGCGCGTCGCCGGGTCTTTCGGCATATGCGGGCGATAGCCCAGCGCTTTATGGATAGCCGCCTTCAACTCAGCGGTGCGGCGGAGAGGGCGAGCGGCGACAATATATCGCGCAACGCGCCGCGACTGGCGCTCTTCACCGTAAAGATAGAGTATATCAGCGATCTCGCCTTCGCTGGCCCGGTCGAGCCAGTCGGCGGCGCTTTCGCCAGATTGCTCCATCCGCATGTCCAGCGGGCCGTCTTCGCCAAAGGCAAACCCCCGCTCGGCGCGGTCGAGCTGCATCGACGACACCCCGATGTCGAGGACGACGCCATCGACTGCCGCACTGCCTGCATCGGCGGCGATCTGATCCAGCGCGGAGAACCGACCCTCAACCAGCGCTAATGCGCCCGAAGCCTCAGCAACCATCGGCGCGCCCTCGACAATCGCATCCGGGTCGCGATCGATGGCAATTACCCGCGCACCAGTCGCGAGAATCGCCCGGCTATATCCGCCGGCACCAAACGTGCCGTCGACATGGACCTCATCCTTATCGGCACGCAGCGCGGTCAGCACTTCATCCAGCAAAACCGGGACATGCGGCGCGGCGGCGGGTGCCGCGCCGGTCATTTGCGCTGCTCCGCAACGCGCACGGCGGCCCGCGCTGCGCGCTGCGCGTCGATATAATCGTCGCCCGATTGTGCCAACAGCCGGTCCAGCGGCCATAATTCGATGAACTCGCCCACGCCGAACAGAAACAGTTGCGTCTCATCGCCAAATTCGCCCAGATCATGGAGCGTTGGTGGCAGGATGAACCGCCCACTGGCATCGCATGATACGGTTTCGCCCGCTCCATAACGGCGGCGACGCTCGGCAGCGCGATTGAACGGCAGGTTGCGGCGCAGCGCAATCTCCTCATCGCGGTCAATGTCTGCCGCGATCCGCCCTAATCGGTCATCTCCCGAGACAACCAGACACGGCGCATCGGGGTGAGTCGCGACAAAAATCTGGCGGTTTTTGGGATCACCGGGGATGGCATTGCGCAGGCTGGCGGCAATCGCAATCCGACCCTTTTCGTCAATGGCTGTTAGCACAGCTCCCGAAAAGACGCCCATAACCGCCATATTGCCCGTTCACCCACCCTCTCGCTCGCGCTCCGGATCGCAGCAAAGCTCTCCTGACGCCGGAATCGCCCTTGCGACACCGGCGGCGCGTTCTGTCGTTGCAGAGAAAGCCCAAGCCCCTCGCTGGACTTGCTGCATAACAAGCCAATACTAGGGTGGAAAGGGGATAATTAGGGTTTTTCGGGGATACATGCTAATGTTTGCTATATGTTCCGCTAATTTGCGGCGATCTATGGCGCAGGTGCGATAGACAGCGATCATCGGTCACCAGCTTGGCGTGCATCATCGTGCTGGCGACTCCCGCCGCCACACCGGCCGCACCCTGGGCATCAGCGGTTGCCGCCCAGACAGCCGCCTGATGCGGTCCACCACCCAGGCGGGATTATCTGCGGCCCATGTAGACGGATCATCCGCCGCCCCAGCCCCGATCCAGTGGTCCTCGTAAAAAAGGTCAGCATCAGCAATCAGCACGACAACGCCTTCACCGACCGAGCATCGCGCTGTCACGCCACTCGCCCGCACTTGGCAATTCGCGCCAACCCGGCGAAACCGGCCACCACCCGCCGTTGCTATACGCTGCTCACCATCGCGCCACCCGGCGGCGGCGGCACCCGGTCCGCTCGCCGGCGGATCAAGCACCGCGCCCCAGCGGCGCAGCAACGGGTCCAGCGCGCTCGTCGTTATCGGGTTGCGCGGATCACCCAGCGCAAAGGGCGGCGGCCAGCGC
This sequence comes from Sphingomonas sp., assembly GCA_031422035.1. GTDB lineage: Bacteria > Pseudomonadota > Alphaproteobacteria > Sphingomonadales > Sphingomonadaceae > Sphingopyxis. The sequence goes on from JANOPV010000248.1 coordinate 8,333, forward strand.
AATTGCGGGTCAGCGAACACCAGCGCGCGCCCACCGCGTCGCACCCAAGTATCAATCTCTACCATTGCCGCCGGTGCCAACGCGCGCGGCTGCGCCAGGATCAGCACGTCGTTCGCCCGCAACTGCGCGGCATCAACCGTGTCCGCCAGTGTCAGCCGGATATGCCGTTGAAGAAAGGTTAGGATTGGCGACGGTTCAGCCGCTCCGGCCAACACCGCGTCCACATCGCCCGCCGCCGCGCCCCAGACCAGCGGCAGACTGGTCAGCATCACCGCCCGCGGTTGATCCGTAACGACCGGCACCTGGTAGGCGAGTGGCACCAGCCTCGATACCACCGCCAGCCATGCCAGCGCCCCCAACAGTCGCGCCGCATAGCGCGGCCAGCGGGGTCCGATCCGCGACAGCGCGCCCTGCCCCGCCGCCGCCAACAGCACAGCCACCGCCAGCAACGCCAGCTGCACCACCGGCAACGCCGTCGCGAACGTCACGGTTAACGCCGCGCTGATCAACACGACGAAACCGCACGCGATTACCGCGTGCCGCACCAACCGGCGCGGGCTATCAAACGACCGCACCCAGCCGACAACCGCCAATCCAGCGGCCGGCGCCATCAGCAACGGATCAATGCGGTCCAGCGCGAGCCAGAATACCGCGCCGAACATCGGCATCCAGATCAGCGACACTGAACGGCGGGCAATGTGGCGACTAAAAATGTCCCGCGCGGGCGCACATCGCATCAGCGGCGTTCCGACCCCTTCAACTGCGGGTCGGGCTCCAGGTCCGGCACTAGCGGCGCGGTCGGCGCGGCGGTGCCCGGTGTCGGCGCAGCTGGCCGGGTCGGTGGGCGACTCGATGGCAGGACCACCGCGGGTTCAGCGCCCAGGTCAATCAGGGGGTCTGCGCCATCCGCATTGTCTCCGCCCGGGTTGACGACACCCGCCGCCTCCGCTTGCGCCTTGGCGATTTCAGCATCCTCGCGCGCCTGACCGGTCAGCAAGGTTGAAAGGCCGACGAGCAACGCCACCAGGATCAGCCCGGTCACCCCGACCTGCATCCGCCTTATCGCATCACGCCGCTGCTCGACCTGTTTGTCCTCGCTGACGTCCATCATATCGCGGCCTCCGTCGTTTGGCCGGCCGCCCCAGTATGCGCCTGCGCGCGCGCCTCAGCCAGCGGCAACAGCGCTTTGCTGACCCGCCATGCATCGTCATAGAGCGACGAGAGATAGCGAAAGCCGGTGTCGCACAAGATCGTGACGACTCGGCTGCCAGCACCCAATTGCTGCCCCAGCGCTATCGCCCCCGCCACATTGATGCCCGACGACAGGCCGAGGCACAGCCCCTCCTCCATCAACAGGCGCTGCACCCAATAATCACCCTCTTGGTCCGAAATGCGAAACTGCGCATCAATCGGCGCGCCATCAAGGTTGGCGGTAATCCGCCCCTGGCCGATCCCTTCGGCCGCGCTCGACCCTTCGGCACGCAGTTCCCCGCACGCATAATATTCATACAGTGCCGCCCCGTGCGGATCAGTCAGCGCAATGGTAACGTTGGGATCAAATGCCTTCAGCCCCAGCCCGACCCCGGCCAGCGTCCCGCCCGTGCCGACCGCGCACGTAAAGCCGTCAACCCGTCCATCCATCTGTGCCCATATCTCGGCAGCGGTGCCGACAATATGCGCGCGGCGGTTGGCGACGTTATCAAACTGGTTGGCCCACACCGCACCCGGTGTTTCCTCGGCAATCCGGCGCGACGTGTGGACAAAATGCGCCGGATTGGCGAACGGTGCGGGCGGCACCAGCACCAATTCCGCGCCCAGCGCCCGCAACGTCGCCATTTTTTCCGCGCTCTGCGTATCCGGCATGACGATGATCGTGCGATAACCCAGCGCATTGGCCACCAGCGCCAGACCAATGCCGGTATTGCCCGCCGTCCCCTCAACGATCACCCCGCCGGGCAGCAACTGTCCGCGCGCCTCGGCATCACGAACGATGAACAAAGCGGCGCGATCCTTCACCGACGCGCCGGGGTTGGTAAATTCGCACTTGCCAAAAATCTCGCAGCCCGCAGCAGCGCTAGGCCCAGCGAGCCGCACCATCGGGGTGTTGCCGATCAAAGCGAGGGCATCGGAAGCAATCATGGTCACCGCTGCGGTCTAACCGCCGTGGCAGATCGGAGCAAGCACGCGACCGGCCATGTGCCAAGTTTCAACATCGATGGCTTGTCATTGTGATTGTATATCATTACTGACCACGCCGATAACCCCTCCCAACAAGAGTTTCTTGGTCGTGAAACCCATTATACTCCCGCTTATCGCCCTCAGTTTTCCGGTCGTTGCCGCCGCTCAGCAAGCGCCTCCCACGCCGCCGCAGCCGGCCCAGACTGACGATTTTCATACAACGGATAGCGACATTATCGTCACCGCACCGTTCACGCGTAGCCTTGATCTGTTCGGCAATGTCGGCGTGCTGGAGGCTGATGACATCGTTCGCAACCTCCGTCCACAAATCGGGGATGTTCTCGCGGGACAGCCCGGCGTGTCGGCAACCAGCTTCACCCCCGGTGCCTCGCGCCCGGTGATCCGCGGCTTTCAGGGCGAGCGGGTGCGCGTGCTGGTCGACGGCATCGGCTCCATCGACGTGTCGAACACCTCCGCCGATCATGGCGTCACCATCGACCCGCTGACTGCCGAACGCATCGAAATTCTGCGCGGCCCCGCCAGCCTGTTGTTCGGGTCCAACGCCATTGGCGGCGCGGTCAACATCTTTGACCGCCGCATCCCACGCGCCATCCCCGAGGCTCCTGTTCATATCGACGCCATCGCCGCTTATGGCAGCGCCGCGAGTGAACGCATGGGCGGCGCATCACTCGACGTCGCTTTGTCACCACAAGTCGCGTTCCACGTTGATGGCTCCTACACGCGCGCCAATGATCTCAGGATCGGCGGACTCCAGCTGGCACCGGCCTTGCGCGCCGATGTCCTCGGCCTCGCCGCCGCCGAGCGCCTTGCTGGGAACACCGTAGAAGCGGCGGCCTTAACCGATGTCGCCAACCAGAGCGGCCGGATCCCGAATACCGCGGTCGAAACATTCACCGCCGGGGCCGGGCTCGCCTTGGTCAACGAAGGCGGATCGCTCGGCGTCTCCATCGGCTATTATGACAGTAGCTATGGCATCCCGGCCCGGCCCGGTGGCAGCGAGGAAGAATCGGTCACGCTCGGCGTCGAACAATGGCGCGCCGATGTCCGCGGTGAGGTTAATCTGGGCGAAGGCCTGTTCGACCGCCTCCGGGTGCGGGCGGGCTTTGCCGATTACCAGCATATCGAGTTTGAAGGCGACGAGATCGGCACGATCTTTCTTAATCAGGGCGTCGAAGCCCGCGCTGAATTGGTGCAGGCCGAGCGCGGCGGCTGGAGCGGGGCCAGCGGCGTCCAATACAGCTTCCGTGATTTCAACGCGATTGGCGCCGAGGCGTTCATTCCGCAGAACGACACCACCCAATTCGCGCTTTTCACTCTCCAGGAGTTTCGCACCGGGGCGCTCGACATCGAAGTCGCTGGGCGCTGGGAACGGACCCTTGTCGATTCCAACCCCGTCGGTGTCCGCCGCGAATTTGATGCGCTATCGGGCGCGGTCGGGCTGAGTTACGAATTTGCCGATCGCTCAAAGATCGGCCTCAATCTGTCGCGCAGCGCCCGCGCACCGTCCGCTGAGGAATTGCTCTCGGACGGCCCGCACATCGCTACCCAAAGCTTTGAGATCGGCAATCCTGACTTCGCTATCGAACGCGCCTGGGGCGTCGAACTGGTCGGGCGCTATCGCACCGGTGCCATCGACATCGGTGTTTCGGCCTATCATAGCTGGTTCAGCAACTTCATCTATGCCGACGCCACGGGCGCGATCGAAGATGATCTGCCGGTGTTTCAATATCGTCAGGCCGACGTCCGCTATTATGGCTTTGAAGTCGATGCCAGCGCCCGGATCGGCCATATCGGGCCATTCGCCGTCAACGCCAATGTCGTGGCCGACTACATCCGCACCTCGGTGGAGGGCGACAGTCCGCTGCCGCGCATCCCGCCCTTGCGCGTGCTTGGCGGTTTGGAATTCGAAGGCGCGCGCCTGACAGTGCGCGGAGAGGTGGAGCACGCCTTTGCCCAGAACCGTATTGCAGATTTTGAAACCGGAACCACGGACTATACGCTGGTCAATGCCTCGGTGGCCTGGCGACCATTGGGCGGCAATGGCGTCTCGCTGATCCTCTCGGCCAATAATCTGTTCGACGTGGTCGCCCGCCGCCATGCGTCCTTTACCAAGGATTTTGTGCCGCTCGCCGGCCGCGACATCCGCCTGTCCGCCCGGTTCAGCTTCTGACGAAATAAAACTTAGGCGCGGTGGAACCCGTCAGGAGGAAGCGCGTTATTTGCGCACGGATGGCTTCTTTGCCCCCCGCTCGCGCCATCCGTATCAGGGTCCGGTTTGCCACTTCCCCCCGGCATGCCGGACCCATTTTTTTGCGCATTAGATCCAGGTGGATTGACCATGACAAAACGCATCGCCCTCACTGCCATCGCGACACTGCTGCTAAGCGCCTGCAACACCATTTCCGGCATGGGCCGCGACATTGAATCGGTCGGCGATACCATCGAGGATAGCGCAACTTAAGCGGGTTCGGCCACACGACGCTTACGGCTGACGGCGATAACCAGCAGCGCCACTTCAAATAAGATGAGAAGCGGTATTGCCAACAGCAATTGGCTGACCACGTCCGGCGGCGTGAAGATCGCGGCAATGATGAACACCCCGACGATCACATAACGGCGCGACGACCGCAGCTGCTCCAGCGTGACGATCCCCGCGCGCTCCAGCAGCATCATCAGGATCGGCAGCAGGAACGAAATCCCAAACGCCAGCATGAAGTGCATCACAAAGTCGAGATAGTTGCCGACGCCGGGCAATGCCTCCTGCTCGACCCCGCCGACATTGCCCTCAAATCCCAGCAAGAATGTCAGTGCAATCGGGATCGCACCATAATAGGCCGCCGCCGCGCCCAACGTGAACAGCACCGGCGTCGCCAGCAGAAACGGCAGCAGCGCCCGCTTTTCCTTGCCATAAAGCCCTGGCGCGATGAACTGCCACAGCTGCGTCGCGATCACCGGAAATGCGACCATGAAAGACGCGAACAGCGCGACTTTCAGCTGAACGAAAAACGCCTCGAACATCTGGGTAAAAATCAGCCGGTCCTGTCCGGCAGCAAGCAACGGCTGCACCAGAAACGCAAAGATCGGCTCGACGAAATAATAACAGACGCCAAACGCCAGCGCCAACGCGAGCACACACCACAAGAGGCGGCGGCGCAGCTCAACCAGATGGTCCAGTAACGGCGCGCGTGATGCCTCCATCGCCGCCTCATCGGGCTCGGCACCGGTCAACTCAGCAGTCAGGTCCGCCGGATCAGCGACGGCGCTTTGCTCGCTCATGGCTCAGCCGTCGGCAGCGGGGCATTGGCCGGTTGCGACACGTTTGCCGCCAGTTCAGCCGAGACAGGCGGAGCGGGCGGCTTGGCGGGCTTATTCACGGGCGCAGCGTCACGCGAAATTTGGGGATCAAGCGAGATTTGCGGGTGCGCCTGCATGATCGCGTCATTATGGGCGCGCCACTTTTCTTCCATTTCCTTGAGCTCGGATTCGCGCATCATCGCATCGAGCCCGGTCCGGAATGTGCCGGCCATGCGCCGCGCCTTGCCCACCCAGTTTCCGACAAAGCGCAGCGCTTTGGGCAGATCTTTGGGGCCGATAATCACCAGTGCGACAACGGCGCACAGCAGCAATTCGGTGGGGGCGATGTCAAACATGGCTCAGCGGCCTACTGAAATCCGGCCCGCGATCAGGCTGTGCGATCCGTCTCACGGCTTTCCACCGGCGCTGGCGCAACCGTGGCCGACCTGTCCTCGATCCGCGCTGGCGGCACCGCGGGCGCTGCCTCGTCTTCTTCGGAGAGGCCCTTTTTGAAGCTCTTCAGGCCCTTGGCGACATCACCCATCATGTCTGAGAACCGGCCCTTGCCGAAAAACAGCATGATAACGATCCCGACGATCAGCCAATGCCAGATGCTGAAACCACCCATGATCTTATCTCCAAACGGTCAGTGAGCGCTAAGCGCCCGACTCTGAACACAACCTTATTCGTTATCGACGTCGTTGGCCAGTTCGAGCATGTCGATCGCCAGATTAACCGGGTCAAGCAGGCCCGCCGCCTTGAGATCGTCGATCCCCGGCAGGTCACGGCGGCTCTCCAGCCCGAAATGCGTCAGGAATTCAGCGGTCGATTTGTAAATCAGCGGCCGCCCGGGGACTTCGCGCCGGCCAGCGGGACGAATCCACCCCGCCTCCATCAACACGTCGAGCGTACCCTTGGCGGTCTGCACCCCCCGGATCGCCTCAATCTCGGCCCGGCTCACGGGCTCCTGGTAAGCGATGATCGCCAGCACTTCGAGCGCCGCGCGCGATAGCTTGCGTGGCTCCTCCCGTTCGCGCCGCAGCAAGTGTGCCAGGTCCGCTGCCGTCTGAAAGTGCCAGCGCCCGCCGCGCTCGACTAACTCGATGCCGCCGCCCGCATGCCGCTGCGCTATCGCCAGCAACGCCGCCCGCACGTCGCCTTCACCCACATGCGCCGCAATTTCGGCGAGCGTCAGCGGCTCAGCGCTGGCAAACAGCGTCGCCTCAACACCGCGTTCAAAATCGGGAATCGGCCCGATCATGGCGCCCGCCTGATAAATAGCGGCGCAAAGTTGCCGTCCTGTTGCATTTCCAGTCGCCCGATCCGCGCCAGTTCCAGCACCGCAACAAAACTGGACGCCACCGCCGATCGCCGGAAATCGCCCTCACCCTCAGGCAGCATCGCCGCAATATTGGTCCAGTCCACCGCCATGCCCAGCATCCGTTCCAGTCGCACCAGCGCCGCCTCCAGCGTCATGACGTCACGCCGCGCGACCATGTGGATCACCGGCACGCTGCGCGCCTGCACCTGGCCATAGGCGTTTAGCAGGTCATAAAGCTTGGCGTCCCACGCCCGGATACGCAGGGTCCGCAGCCCCTCAGGCGCGGCCCGCACAAACACATCACGCCCCAGCCGGTCGCCAGCCAGCAGCCGCGCGCCGGCATCGCGCATTGCCGCCAATCGCTGCAACCGCAATTGCAACCGCATCGCCAACTCTTCGGGTGACGGATCAATGTCGGCATCGCGCGGCAGCAGCAGCGCCGATTTCAGCAACGCTAGCCACGCTGCCATTACCAGATAGTCGGCGGCGACTTCCAGCCGCAGCGCCCGTGCTTCGTCGATATAGGTCAGATATTGCTCAACGAGCGCCAGGATCGAGATCGCTTTCAAGTCCACCTTCTGCGAGCGCGCGAGGGTCAACAACAGGTCGAGCGGTCCTTCCCAGCCATCCAGGTCGAGCCGCAGCCGCTCCGCCTCCTCAACCGGCGGGGCCGACAGCAAGTCGTCGGCGGGGAACAGTGTCGCCACGCCTCAGGCCAGGGCCAATAACGCATCGCGCGTGGCGAAGAGTTCGGCCAATGGCGACGCATCGGTCGGCGGGCGCAGTGTCGCCATCGCCCGTTCCAGCCGTTCATGCCCGCGCGGCGTCAGTGGCGGCAACCCTTCTGCCATCGACACCATATCGCTCATCCGGCCCCAGCAGTTCAACGCCACATCACATCCTGCCGCGACTGCCTCTATCGCGCGCGATGGCACGTCGCCGGACAATGCCTCCATATCGAGATCATCGGTCATCAACAGGCCTTCAAAGCCAATGCTGCCGCGGATAATGTCGCGGATGATGGTCGCTGAGAGCGTCGCTGGCTGTTCCGTGTCCCAGGCGGTGAACAATAAATGCCCGGTCATCGCCATCGGCGCGTTTTTTAACGCGCGGAATGGGGCCAGGTCGGTTTCCAGCTCGGCCGCGCTCGCGGTCACTGTCGGCATTGCCTTATGCGTGTCGGTGGTCGTCCGCCCGTGCCCGGGGATATGCTTGACTACGCCCACCACACCGCCTGCCGCCAAGCCTTCCAGCACCGCCCGTCCTAGGGCTGCAACCCGCAGCGGTTCGCTGCCCAGCGCGCGATCGCCGATTACCGCATGAGCGCCCGGCTGCCGCACATCGAGCAGTGGCAGGCAATCGACGGTGATGCCGATTTCCGCGAGCACCAGCGCAATCGCTTGGGCATTGGCGCGTGCGGCGGCAATGGCGCTGGCTGGCGCGACATCATAGAGCCGATCAAAGGCGGCACCGCTCGGAAACTCCGGCCATATCGGGGCCTTCAACCGCGCCACGCGCCCACCCTCTTGATCGATGAGGATCGGCAGGTCGGCGCGTCCGCTCAGGTCGCGCAGCGCATCAGTCAGCACCCGCACCTGCTCGCGAGTCTCGATATTGCGGCCAAACAGGATGTAGCCCAGCGGATCGCTCTCACGAAAAAACGCGCGCTCATCGGTGGTCAGCGTCAGCCCCGACGTGCCAAATATCGCTGGTGTCACCCGTCTGTCCCTCTGCTCAAGGCTGCGCGTTCCTGCTTCCTAGGGAAAGCACGAACGCTCGCCAAGCGATCAGGGCAGAACGATGCAGTTTTCTCCGGCAACCCGCAGCCTACCGCAATAATCGCGGGCCATCGCTGGAGTGCCCGCATTGGCGCGCAGCCGGTAAACTGTGCGGCCATTGACCGTCGCGGCCTGTACCGTGCGGTTGACAGTGGCGAGCCAAGTGAACCGCCCTTGGAGGCTAGTCCATGCGCTTGCAGCCGTCGCTTCGCTGGCAAAGGCGCCCAACTGGATCATCGCACCGCCGGTTGGGGCGTTGGCTGCCGCTGCAGCTGCACCCGCAGTTACCGCCGCACCACCAGTTGCGGGCCGATTGGCACCGGTTGCAGCCGTCGCTGGACGGACTGCCGACGGGCGATTCGGGGTGCGCGTCGTTGGCGTCACTGGCTGTTCGGGCAGGCGATTGGGATCGACTCGGCCGCTCGGCTGCTCGCCATCGGCGGCGGCGACGGCAACATCGCCCTCACCATCAAAGCGGCCACGCTCGGCGTCGGCAGCAATCTTGAAGTCACCCTCGGGTGCGGCAATCACGTCACCGCGCGGGCGACCGCCATTTTGCTGCCACCACCATAGGCCGCCGACGATCAGGCCGATGGCGACCAAGCCAGCCATCACCATGCCGACCAGGCGACCAGGCGATATGCCGTCCTGATACTCGCTGTCCTCAATTGGTTCGAGCCAGGGCAGCCGTTCTTCCTGGTCGAAACCGATGACGTCATCGTCGTTGGTAGGCATCAGCGCATCTCCTCGGCTGGTTCGACCCCCATGAGCGCCAGACCGTTTCGTATAATTTGCCCGATTCCGTCGCTTAAGGAAAGCCTTGCTGACGTAGTTAACAGATCGTCCGGCAAAATCGCCCGTCGCGCCGGATCATCATTGCCCAGATTCCACCAGCCATGGAACGCCGCCGCCAAGTCATTGAGATAAAACGCAATTCTGTGCGGCTCACGCGCTTGCACCGCGCTGTCCACGGTGCGCGGGAATTGCGCGGCTAATCGCACCAGGTCCAGATCAACTGTATCCAATCGGGACAGGTCGGCGGGCGGCAAAACATGTTCGGCTACTTCCACCTTGCGTTTCAGTGAGCACATCCGCGCATGCGCATATTGCACATAAAACACCGGATTGTCCTTTGACACCTCGACCACCTTGGCGAAATCAAAGTCCATTTGCGCATCGGCCTTGCGGGTCAGCATGGTGAACCGCACCACATCCTTGCCCACTTCCTGCACCACATCGGCGAGCGTCACGAAATTGCCGGAGCGTTTGGACATCTTTACCGGCTCGCCGTCGCGCAACAGCCGCACCATCTGAATCAGCTTCACATCAAACCGCGCGCGGCCCTCAGTCAGCGCTGCCACCGCCGCCTTGATCCGCTTGACCGTGCCGGCATGGTCCGCGCCCCAGATGTCGATCAACTCGTCCGCTGCCTCGGCCTTTTGAAAATGATACGCCATGTCGGCACCAAAATACGTCCAGCTGCCGTCTGACTTCTTGATCGGCCGATCCTGATCGTCACCAAATTGCGTGGACCGAAACAACGGCAGCGTCACCGGCTCCCAATCGGGATCAATCTCGCCCTTGGGAGCCTCCAGCTGCCCATCATAGACCAGGTCGCGGGCGCGCAAGAACGCCTCGGCAGCTTCGGGCTTGTGCGCCGACTGAACAGCGGCCTCCGAAGAGAACAGGTCATGATGAATGCCCAGCAGCGCCAGATCGGCGCGGATCAGGTCCATCATCGCCGCCACCGCGTCGGTCCGGAACAGCGCCAGCCACGCGGTCTCGGGTTGGCCGACAAAGGCATCGCCATGGGTCGCTGCCAATTGCTGCCCGACCGGCGCCAGATATTCGCCGGGATACAGGCCCTCGGGGATCGCCCCGACATCCTCACCCAATGCCTCGCGATACCGCAGATGCACCGACCGGGCGAGGACATCGACCTGCCCGCCCGCATCATTGACATAATATTCGCGGGTTACTGTGTGCCCGGCAAAAGCGAGCAGCGTTGCCAGCGCGTCACCGACCACCGCGCCCCGGCAATGCCCCATATGCATCGGCCCGGTGGGATTGGCGGAGACATATTCGACATTAACCGTCACGCCAGTGCCGCCGGTCGAGCGCCCGTAATCTCTCCCAGCCGCCGCAATCTCGGCCAGCTCAGCGCGCCAGCAATCCTCCGCCAGCCGCACGTTGATAAATCCTGGCCCGGCGACACTGACCTCGTCGATGATCGGCACTGCGCGCAATGCCTCGGCCAGCGTCTCCGCCAGCGCGCGTGGATTGGTGCCCGCAGGCTTTGCCAGCACCATCGCCGCATTGGTCGCCATATCGCCATGCGCCGGATCGCGCGGCGGCTCCACAGTGATCGCACCGCGCGCCAAACCAGGCGGCAGCACCCCGGCTCGCTCCAACGAGTCGAGCGCGGCGTGCAGATGGTCAGCTATAGTTGCGTAGATCGGCATAGAGATTTCGCATTCGGATAACACAGCATTACATCAAACCACATTGTCATTCCCGCCCACGCGGGAACCCATGGCCTGACGCAGCCAGTTGCGCGGAAACTACGTGACGTCAGCGCGTCACATTATATTGCAGCTGCTCTTGGGTCAGCTGAAAGCCGATCAGCAGCTCGAATGTCGCGCGTGCAACGGCAGCGCGAATATCCGGCGCTGACAAGGGATCAACCGCCGCATCCTCATCGCCAACCCGGCGTCGGCGCGTGATCCGCGCCCGAATATCGTCGGGCAGCGTTGCGGCTGCCCGGTCAACATAGGCACCCGCCGTGCCGCTAGCGGCGCCGCGCGTTTGGCCCGCCGCAAAGCGCACCACGATCTGGCTCACATCCTTGGCAACCACCGCAGTCGATCCCTGAACAATCGCAGAATAATAGGGCAGGGTCACTTCGCGCGCGGCACCGGCATCCCGGCGACTGGCTATCACGTCGAAGGTCGACGCCACATAGATGCGTGCCTCTTGATCATTACAGGTCGTGCGGATGTTGGTGATCGTCGCCACGACATCAATCGCCGCTGCATCGCGGCTGGACGCCGGATCGAACAAGGTGACGTCGCCGGTATGTGCCGGAATACCGACCGCCGGGCACAAATTACGGGTCGCGGTCACGCCGACGCCCGAACTCACGTCAATCTCGTTATCGCGGGCGCAGCCGCCGATGGCGAGTGCGGCGGTGGCGAGCAGCAAACCGGCATGCCGGGCGGGAAAATGGGTCGGCATCGGCGGGGGCTTCCTCAAACCAAATCAAAATAAACAAGCGGATGACCGGATAACCGGCGACCACGGTGGCGGCTTATTACTCACCGCACCGGACCGGCGCAACCGCTCGCGCACATGCAAACCGCCTTGCCCCGGGCGCGCTTCCTCCATAGGGACGCTTTTATGAGCATAGCGCCCCCCAAACGCCCGCCCCTGACGCTCCTGATTGCCGCCCCGCGCGGCTTTTGCGCCGGGGTTGATCGCGCCATCCGCATTGTTGAACTCGCCATCGAAAAATACGGCGCCCCGGTCTATGTCCGCCACGAAATCGTTCACAATCGCTACGTGGTTGATGCCTTGAAAGATCAAGGCGCGGTGTTTGTCGAAACACTGGACGACGTACCCGACGGCGTGCCTGTCGTGTTCAGCGCCCACGGCGTCCCCAAAGCGGTCCCTGCCAAAGCAGAATCGCGCGGCCTGTCCTATCTCGACGCCACCTGCCCGCTTGTCTCCAAAGTGCACCGCCAGGCCGAACGGCTGTTTGAGCAGGATCGCCACATCCTGTTCGTCGGCCATGCCGGTCACCCTGAGGTCATCGGCACCTTTGGTCAGCTGCCCGAAGGCTCGATGACTCTTGTCGAAACTGTTGCCGATGCCGAACTTGTCAGCGTCAGCGCGCCCGACAAGATCGCCTTTCTCACCCAGACCACCTTGTCGGTCGATGATACCGCAGAAATCGTTGCGACCCTGCAACGGCGGTTTCCCGGAATTATCGGGCCCAAGGGGGAGGATATCTGTTACGCCACCTCAAACCGGCAAGCTTCCGCCCGGCAAGTCGCCGAACGCGCTGAGTATCTCCTCGTCATCGGTGCACCCAACAGCTCAAACTCCTTGCGCTTGGTCGAAGTCGCTAACCGTCTCGGCAAACCGGCTCGACTGATTCAGCGCGCGCATGAAATCGACCTCAATTGGTTCTCCGGCATGCAGACGATCGGCTTGACCGCCGGGGCATCAGCACCTGAAATTCTGGTGCGCGAAGTCGTCAACCTGCTGCGGCTCCACTTTTCGGTTACCGAAGAAATGGTCGAAACCATGCAGGAGCACATGATCTTCAAGCTGCCACGCGGCTTAGAACCAGCCGTCACCGTCTGATGGCCTCCTAATGGCTGTCTATACCCATGTCGCAGCGGAGGACATGGCCGAGATCGTTCACATGTTCGGCGCCGGCCGGCTCATCTCGGCCAAAGGCATTGCCGAGGGTGTGGAGAACAGCAACTATCTAGTTGAGACCGACCAGGGCCGCTACATTTTCACCGTCTATGAAAGGCGAGTAAACCCGGACGATCTGCCCTTTTTCTTTGCGATGATCGACCATCTGGTCGCCAAAGGCTGCCCGGTCCCGCGCGCGCTGGTCGATGGCCACGGCGCCCATGTAGTCAACGTCGGCGGCAAGTTTATGGCGATGATGGCGTTTATGCCGGGCCTGTCCGTTTCGCGCCCATCTGCGGATCAAGCGAACGCAGTCGGCTTTGCACTTGGCCATATGCACGGTGCACTCGCCGATTTCACGCCGACCCGTCCCAACACCCTCGGCCCCGATGGCTGGTATGCACTGGCTGACCGTTGCGGCGACGCCCTAGAGCGCATCCAACCCGGGCTCAAGGCGCGCGTTGCCGACGAATGCGCCTTCATCCGCGCGAATTGGCCAGCGGGCCTACCGGTATGCGCGATCCACGCCGACCTGTTCCCGGACAACGTCCTAATGACCGACGATAGCGTTGGCGCGTTGATCGATTTCTATTTCGCATGCACTGAAATCCGTGCCTGGGACCTCGCGGTCGCCCACGCAGCGTGGAGCTTCGATAGCGATGGCCGAAACTACAACGCGGTGGTCGGCAATGCTCTGATTGCTGGCTATGACGCGGGCTTTGGCCGCACCGATGCCGAAAAGGCAGCGTTCAGTGTGCTTGCGCGCGGGGCCTGCCTGCGCTTTCTGCTAACCCGCGCGTGGGATTGGCTGAACACCCCAGCGGACGCCCTGGTTGTCCGCAAAGACCCCCTCGCCTTCCTCCGTCGTCTCGATTTCTACGCAGCGCAAACATGAGCGACGAACTGATTGAAATTTTTACCGATGGCGCGTGCAAGGGCAATCCCGGTCCCGGCGGCTGGGG
>JANOPV010000249.1:0-15167 GCA_031422035.1 Sphingomonas sp.
GTTCACCGGCGCGTGGTTGCGGCGACGCCGCCAATGCCGTCCACCGCCGCGCCAGTCCGCGCGCCGCCTCTGCGCGCGGGCTACTCTCTGCCCGCCACCGCCGGAGCCGTTCTTCAATATCAACGCCCGAACCGCCAAGCCCGCGCTCGGTGAGCAGCACGGCTAATTGAGCGGCCGTCTGCACCTGCCCCGCCTCAGCGCCGCGAATGAGCATATGTGCCAGGCGTGGCGGCAACGGAAGCGCGGCAATATTGCGGCCATGGCTGGTGGGGTGACCATTGTCGTCAAGCGCGCCGAGAGACACCAGCCGCTGACGCGCGTCGCCCAGCGCCGCGGCGGACGGCGCATCCAGCCACCGCAATGTCGTCGGATCGGGCACCCCCCAGATGGCGCAATCAAGCACCAATGGCGACAAGTCTGCCTCGGTAATTTCCGGCGGGTCATAGGGTGGCAGACCACTGGTCGCCGCCGCATCCCATAACCGATACCCGACGCCCGCACCCTGGCGCGCCGCTCTGCCAGATCGCTGGATCGCCGCAGCCTGTGATGCGCGCTCTGTCACTAGGACCGTCGCACCAACCCCGCGGTCATAGCGCGCGCGCCGGGCCAGACCGCTGTCGACAACAATGCGCACTCCATCGATCGTCAGGCTCGTTTCGGCGATACTGGTGGCAAGGATTACCTTCCGGCCAAAGGCTCTGCGCAACGCCGCGCGCTGCTGCGTCGGATCAAGGCTGCCGTGGAGCTGATGAACGACCGCATCGATGCCCACTAAGCGCTCTTCCGTTCGGGCGATTTCGCGGACTCCGGGCAGGAATGCGAGCACATCTCCATCCGGCTCCTCAAACAGAGCCATACGAATAGCGCTGGCCATCTCATCCTCAATCTGGCGCGTGCTATTCCGGCCGACATAGCGAAGTTCGAGCGGATGCGAGCGCCCGATGCTCTCAATGACTGGCGCATCCATGAGCGCCGCAAAGCGGCTCCCATCGAGCGTCGCCGACATCGCAATCAGTCGCAGATCAGGCCGCAACGCGGATTGCGCATCAAGAGCGAGTGCGAGACCAAAATCGCTATCGAGGCTGCGCTCGTGAACCTCATCGAACAGCACCGCTGACACTCCGGCAAGTTCGGGGTCCTGCTGAATTCGGCGGAGAAAAATCCCTTCGGTCAGGACCAATATGCGGGTTCTGGCTGATTGGCGACTGTCCATCCGCGTCGCATAGCCAATGCGTCCACCGACGGCCTCACACGCCAATTCCGCCATCCGTTCAGCCGCCGCCCGTGCCGCCAGCCGACGCGGAGAAAGCAGCAGAACCGTGCCGTCACACCATGGCTGGTCAAGCAGCGCCGGTGCCACCATAGTGGTTTTGCCCGCCCCCGGCGGCGCGACCAGCACCACATTGGCGCTGTGCGCCAGCGCGGATAGCAAGTCGGGCAAAACGGTAACTATTGGTAGCGTATCTGGCACCGTCGAAAAGGGCGTTGCCGCGACGCTAATAGGCCCGTGACACCGCAAATTTAGCGGCTTCGTCGAGCGCCGCCTTCGCCTCTCCGCCCGGCAAGTCGCCTAGCGCGTTGATTGCGCGCTGCGCATAATGCCGCGCCCGTGCCAGCGTATCGGTGATCGCATCGTGGCGGCCCAGAAGCTGCTTGGCATGCTGCAAATCGGCATCACCAACGCGCTGACCGGTCATCGCCGCTTCCCAAAAGCTGCGTTCCTCCGCATTGCCTCTTGCGTAGGAGAGGATAACCGGCAGCGTGACTTTCCCATCGCGGAAATCGTCACCGACTTCCTTGCCCATCGTTTCCTCATCGGAAACATAGTCGATGGCATCATCCACTAGCTGGAACGCGATGCCCAGATTGCGGCCATAAGCGTCCAGCGCTTCCTCCACAGCCTCATCGCGCTCGGCCACGACCGCAGCGATCCGACACGCTGCGGCAAATAACGCCGCGGTCTTGGCGCCAATTATCGCCAGGTAGCGATCCTCGCCGATTTTCACCTGTCGCTGGGCGGTCAGCTGGTTGACCTCACCCTCAGCAATCACCGCGCTCGCGCGGCTCAGGATACGCAGCACCTTCAAGCTGCCGTCCTCGACCATCAACTCAAAGGCGCGACTGAACAAGAAATCGCCAACCAGCACACTCGCCGAATTGCCCCAGATAATGTTTGCTGTCCGGCGTCCACGGCGGAGATCGGAGCCATCAACCACATCATCATGGAGCAAAGTTGCGGTATGAATAAACTCAACAGCGGCGGCGAGCTTGTGTTGCCGCGTGCCGGAATAATCGAGTAGTTCCGCGCAAGCCAGCGTCAGCATCGGGCGCAGCCGTTTGCCGCCACCAGCAATCAGATGACCGGCCAGCTCTGGGATGAGCGGAATGTCAGACTGCATCCGGTCGAGAATGACGGAATTCACCGCGTTCATGCCCGGTGAGACCAGCGACAGGAGCGGATCAAGCGACGGCGTCGGCACACCGGGCCGCAGGGGGAGGATGGAAGCGGTCATAATGTCGATGTGGCGATCCCGGTGAAGGGTTGCAACGGGTTTTTGCACGTGCGAACGCTCAGCCGTACCGGACAGCGGAGAGAATTGGGTATGGACAACAGGTTGGCGGAGTTTCGTCGCAGTATCGATAATATCGACGCTGCCCTTATCGCCATGCTCGCTGAGCGCTTCAAAATAACGCAAGCTGTCGGGCAATTGAAAGCGGAGCTGCGATTGCCAGCCGCAGACGAAAGCCGTGAGGCCGAGCAGATAGTGCGACTGCGCAATTTGGCCGATCAAGCCGGACTCAATCCCGAATTTTCGGAGAAGTTTCTGCGTTTTGTGATCGATGAAGTTATTCGCCACCATGAACGACTCCAGGCGGGATAGGGGCCCCCCGAAACTCCTGCGTTCACGTGCCTGGGATCAAAATCCGGACAGCCAACCCGCCCAAGTCTTCGCTTTCGTCGAGTGTTACTGACCCACCATAGATCTCCACCACATCGCGAACGATAGCCAGACCAAGCCCAGTCCCGGGCTTGCTGGTGTCTAGGCGCGCACCCCGGTCAAATAATCGGCTGCGGTCCGCTTCGGCGATGCCAGCCCCATCATCCTCGACAACAATGCAGACCATGCCCACCGCCGGATCAGCGCGCTCGACGGTAACAAACACACTGCCCCCGCCATATTTTGCCGCGTTCTCCATCAGGTTGCCGAGTATCTCATCCAGATCTTGACGCTCCATCCGGACAATGGCGTCACGGTCACCATCACTGTCCACACGCGTATCGGGATAAATGCGCGCAACCGCGCGTTCGACGGCTTCGACGCTAGGCCAAACGTTGGCTCGGACCTGAGCCTGGCCCCGACGTCCGACCGCGCGGGCGCGCGCCAGATGATGGTCTACCTGGCGTCGCATCGTCGCTGATTCACGAATAACGAGGTCGCCGAGATCCGGATCGCGAGCGGTCGCCGCATTCATGATCACCGTCAGCGGCGTTTTTAGTGCATGCGCCAAGTTGCCAGCGTGCCGCCGCGCTTCCTCCGCTTGTCGCTCGTTGTGAGCAACTAGCTCATTCAGTTCGTTGACCATCGGCGCCACTTCGCTCGGCAACGCTTCGTCAAGTCGAGCACGCTGCCCGCGACGCATTTCGCCAATCGCGGCTCGCAACCGGCGCAGCGGCCACAGCCCGTAAATCGTCTGCATCGCCGCCAGTGCGATCAACCCGACGCCTAGCAACGCGAAACTTCGCAAGATAATTCGGCGAGACGTCTGAATCTGCTCATCAAGCGAGCGAGCACGCCGATCAATCGTCGGCGTGCGAGCCCGCGCGACCCGGAAATGCCAGACGGTCTCGCTGCCCGGGAGCACGATGGCTTGTTCGGCAACGCGCAGAACCTCCGGCGAAAACTGGACTGTCTGAAAAACCCGCGGATCGTCGCCGCGCGGAACATGCTCGAATTTGAGTGTTCGATCCCACAGCGAGTCTGACGCCAACGGGTCTCCGCGGCCATCAATCTGCCAGTAGCGCCCACTATAGGGCTCAATATAGGCTGATTCCCCAAAGTCCCGGAGCAGCCGCACGTTGCCGTCCGGCCCGACCTCGGCAATGCGGACCAATGCTTGCAAATCTTCCTGCAACTCACCGTCAAAATCGGCGGCGAACTCGCTGACAAGGACGCGGTCGAGCAAAAAGCCGCCGGTCGCTAGCAACAGCAATATCCACGCTGTCGCAATTACCAGCATCCGCCGCCCTAGCGAGCCGGTGTCGCGTCGCTGCGAGGTTACCTGTGTTGGATCACCATCAATAGCTGCTCCCTCTCCGTCCACGATTGCGGCGGCAGCAGAAACATTTACAGTGGTCGGGCCAACAATGGCACTCATTTTCAGGTGCCCGGGTCTTCCAGCTGATAACCGAGGCCGCGGATCGTGGTGATAACATCAGCGCCCAGTTTTTTGCGAATCCGGGTTACGAACACCTCAATCGTATTTGAATCGCGATCAAAATCCTGATCGTAAATATGCTCGATAAGTTCGGTCCGGCTGACCACTTTGCCCTTATGGTGCAAAAGGTATGACAGCAGCTTATATTCCTGCGCTGTCAACTTAACGGGATCGCCCGCAAGCGTAACCTTACCAGAACGGGTATCGAGGCGGACGTGTCCAGCGGTCAACTCGCTGGACGCATTGCCGCTGGACCTCCGGATCAAGGCCCGCAGGCGAGCGATCAATTCCTCGGTTTGAAACGGCTTGGCCAGATAATCATCTGCGCCAGCGTCAAGGCCAGCAACCTTGTCGGACCAGCTATCACGCGCGGTGAGGACCAACACTGGAAAATTCCGCTTTTCGCGCCGCCAACGATCCAGCACCGTCAACCCGTCGACCTCTGGCAACCCCAGATCAAGGATCACGGCGTCGTAATTTTCGCTCGACCCCATGAAGTGCCCATCCTCGCCGTCCGTTGCGAGATCGACGGCGTAACCGATACTCTCAAGCGTCGATTTCAACTGACGACCGAGTGTAGGTTCGTCTTCAACAATCAGCAGGCGCATATTTTGAAGCTCCGATATTTAAACCGTAAAAGGCCTTTGCGCCATAGTCGCGGCGAAAACTAGCCCGCTGACGCCGCCCGTCAGAATGCTCGCGCATAACTAGTACAGGCGGCGTTTTGCGAAACCTGGTGAGGGACGTCAAAAGCCACGATCAAGGATGCGCCCGGAACGCCCGTCAATCTGGACGACAATCACCTGCCGCCCATTGAGGAAGCGCAACGCGTATACACCACTATTCGGGTCATAACGCTCAACGCCGATGTAATTCATGTTGCGATAGGGCAAAATCGATTGCAGCGCGGCAACGATTTCCGGCAGCGGAATGCTGCGACGCAGCGTCCCTGTCGGCCGGTTTGTTATGACGGGCGGCGTCGAAGCACCACGACTGTTGCGAGCCTGGATTTGAACGCGAGCCTCCACCGGGGCGGTCAGCAATGCGCTGCTAACCCCCAACAATATCGACACAAGACCAACGACCACCCGCACTTTGGCGTATCCTATTCATCACGTTGCCGGTTGATCGCCACCCACCCCATTTTTGTCGGGGGCGTGGCAGCGTCAACCTCTGCTTGGTGCTCGCCTAAGCGCCGCCAATTTAATCAGCCATGAACACCATCGCTTTGCTTAAGCAAGAAACTCATCGGCTTTGGCGCTTCATCGTCAGCGTAATCGGCCATATTCCCGGGATGTGACACAGATCACGACTGGTTTCCTTTCTTTTTGGCAAAGGCAGGTCTAAGGCTTCTAGATAATAAAAAATCGGGTTGCCCCTCACGTTGGTGATCAATGCTTCGGCACAAGTCGACATTGGCCACATGGAGAAATGCAATGGGCGGCACCCGGCGTCGACAGATATCTGCGCGCACAATTTTGTTGATTGCTGGCATGATGCCAGCCCTAGGCGTCGCTTCGGCTGCCAACGCGCAGATGCAACGCGCTGACAATCCCCTCATCCGTGACAGCTTCCCCATCGGTAGCAACGAAGGTGCTTTGTGCCAGGTGCAGTCGGCGCTTGCCGACCCCGCGATCGACGGCATGTTTGATCGGGTCTGGACAATCTATTGCCGCGATGCTGCGTTACCGGTTGGCCGTTTATATGCGTTGCGGAGCTCGCCCAGCGTAATAGCGCGCGTCGATCAGCACGGCGGACTAGCCGGCTGCCAAGTCGACGCCGCGCCTGCGCCCGTAGCGGCATGGCAACCATCCCAATGCACCATGCGCAATGGCGCGCTCGCCGCACGGCGCTACATATTCTCCAGCAGTGGCACCACTTTTGTCGTCGAAGGTGTCGATGCCTATCGTGATGCTTTGCAAGCTGCGATGCAGAGCATTATCGAACAGCGCATCGTGCCGGTAACGATCCGGGTAAGCCAGACCACCGTCGGTGATGCCGATGCAATGGCACGACTGCAAGTCGCCAGCGTTCCCGCTGATCGCGCCCTTGCCGAAGGCTATCGTCGCAACAACAGCGGCGACTATGCCGAGGCTGCGGTCTATTTTGAAGCGTTGCAACAGCGACCGCCGCAGGAACGGCAGGGGGTCGATCCGACCGAATTCACGCTGAACCGGGCGCTTCAGCTATCCAACCTCGGCGATTTTGCAGAAGCCGAACGGCTGTTGGCCGAGGTCGAAGCTGTGCCGACCGCAGATATTGTGCAAGTGCGGCTCAGGCGAAATTTCCGCGCGATGCACGCGCTGAACCAACGTGATTATGGCGGTGTTGTCGCCGCGCTCGACCAACCTGTGGCCCCCCTGCCCGCGCTCGCTGCTCACAGCGGTGGGGTCGTAATCCCAGAATTGATCGCGGCGAGCATCAATGCCGGAGCAGCAACCCGAAACCAGAATATGCTGACCGGCGAGGACCGGTTGACAGCGCAGGAACGGGCACTTTTGATCGATGCGCAGGGCGATCAGCTGCGCGGCACGGCGCTGCGCCTATCGGGAGATCAGCCCGGTGCACGCCGCCTGTTTGAGCAAACAATCGCGCGATCGCTAGCGGTCCGCAACGGTCGGGTGACCAGCATCATTCGGCTGCGCGCTCAGACGATGGCAGAAATTGCGCTATCCGATGAAGCGGCAGGGCGGATCGGCGACGCAGAATCAGGGCTGCGGGCTGCCATCGTGCTGCTGGAGACCGAGTATCCCGAGACGCTGGCGCTGGCTGCCGCGCGCGCCAAGCTCGCCGCCTTTCTGACCCGGCATGACCGCGATGATGATGCACTGATACTTTATCGTCAGGTCATCGAAGGCGTCAGGGCGCAGCAACGGCAACTGACCGGGCTCTATAATCAGATGGCCCCCTATTTCCGGCTGCTCGTCGCGCGCCAGGCCAGCGATCCGAACGCACCGGCGGAGTTTTTTGCAGCTGCCCAGCTTTTGGTTCGCCCGGGTGTCGCTGATACGCAGGCTGTGCTCGCACGCGAATTGTCGGGGGGCAGTGACGAAGCCGCAGGGCTGTTCAGGCAGGCCACTACGCTGTCCCGTGATGTTGAGCGGGCGCGGATCGACCTTGCGCGGCTGAATGCTTCGCCGCCGGACGGGACGCAGGATGTGCTGCGGGCTGAGCTGACGACCCGGATCGATAACCTGTCATTACAACAGACGCAGACGTTGGTGCGACTGGCAGACTTTCCGCAATATCGCGCGGTGTCGCAGGAAACTTTGACGCTGGACGTATTGCGCGGGGCGCTGCGGCCTGGCGAAGTGTATGCAAAACTGACCATCATCGGTGATGAAGTGTATGGCTTGGTGGTAGTAGCCGACCATGTTCAAATCTGGCGCGCCGCAGTTTCCCGTGAGTCGCTGGATGAGGCGGTCGACCTGTTGCGCAGTTCGATCTCGGTCCAGGAGGGTGGAGCATACCGAACTTATCCTTTTGAAGCAGAGGCTTCTGCCAGATTATTCACTGATTTATTCGGCCCTGTCGCCGATCGTATCCGAACCGCAAATCACCTCATTTTCGAGCCAGATGGTGCATTATTGCGGCTGCCCATCGATTTACTCATCACGGATGCCGCGAGCGTTACGGCGTGGCGGACGCGGATGGCCCAGCCGGGTGCAGACCCGTTCGATATGCGCGGTGTCGCCTGGCTGGCGCGGACGACCAATGTCAGCACGTCGGTCTCTGCCCTCGCATTCCGCAACACGCGGATGGCCCCGCCATCGCGTGCAACCCGTAGCTATTTAGGGCTAGGCAACAACCAGACGACGGCGGGGGATGCCCGGGTCGCAGCGATCCGCGCGGCTGACCCGATGGTCGCCACCGGCTGTGCCTGGAATTTGGCCCAATGGAACCGGCCGATCAGCGCCGCCGAGCTGTTCGGTGCGCGCGACCGGATTGGCGCCGCAACAGCGGACACCCTGACCGGCGCCGCGTTCACTGATGAGGCAGTGCAAGCACGCGGCGACCTCAACACGTACCGCATCCTCCACTTCGCAACCCACGGGCTCGTCACCGCCCCGCGCCCCGAATGCGCGACCCGGCCAGCCTTGCTGACGTCCTTCGGCGACGGCGATTCAGACGGATTGCTCAGTTTCGACGAGATATTTGGGCTGCGGCTGGACGCCGACCTGGTGATCCTGTCAGCGTGCGACACTGCCGGACAAGCGAGCATCGCCGCGACCCGGGCCGCCGGAGTGACGAATGGCGGCGGATCGGCGCTCGATGGACTGGTGCGTGCATTTATCGGTGCAGGCGGACGGTCGGTGCTGGCCAGCCACTGGCCCGCACCGGATAGTTACAATGCGACCCAAAGACTCGTCAGCGGTCTGTTCGAAGCCCCGGCGGGCACCGGCATCGCCGCTGCGCTGGGTCAGGCGCAGACGCAATTGATGGACGAAGCGCAAACCTCCCATCCATTTTACTGGGCGGGCTTTGCGATTGTTGGCGACGGTGCCCAGCCGGTGACTGCGCGGGCGGGAATTGTGGCTGATGCCGCCAGCACCCAAATTGCCGATCAAGGCGCAGCACGTTGATTGCGCGCACCAAAATGTCGGGGGGACCGATGAAATCACTACTGCCTTTGTTGATCGGATCATGTGCTGCTGCGATTGCGGGCCTCCCCGTCGCGGCCAGCGCCCAGACCCCGCCTGCCCCGCCGACCCGTGAGGAAATCCTGCGTGGGACCATAGACCGCCCAGTCGATCCGGTTGCCCCCATCGAAGTCGATGACGGCATCGAGCGCGCGCCATGCCCGCTCAACAATCCTGAGTTTGCGCATTTGCGCTTTACCGTGCGGTCAGTCGAATTTGCCAATGCGGACAATATCCCACCTGAGCTATTGAGCGGATCATGGAGTGACCTGGTCGGGCGTGACGTCGGCCTGGGCACCGTGTGCGACATTCGCGACCGGGCGGCGACAGCGCTGCGCCGGGCCGGTTATCTTGCCGCCGTGCGCGTCCCTGAGCAGCGGATCGAAAACGGGGTTGTCCGGCTGGAAATTCTCGCAGCACGCCTTGCCAGCCTGCAAGTGCGCGGCGATGCGGGGCCAAGCGAGCGGCAATTGGCGCAGCATCTGGCGCAGCTGGAGGGACAACCGCTGTTCAACGCGCGGCAGGCGGAACGCTATCTGTTGCTCGCCAATTCGATACCCGGGCTCAGCGCACGGTTGGCGCTGCGCCCCAGCGGCACGCCGGGCGACGTGATCGGCGAAGTGACGGTCGAACGCACAGCGATGAGCGTTGATTTTTCAGCGCAAAATTACGGAAGCTCGTCGGTTGGGCCAATCGGCGGGATCGCCCGGGTGCGCTTTTTCGGGCTGACGGGCCTTGGCGATGAAACCAGCATCAGCGCCTATTCCACCCTTGATACCGACGAACAGCAAGTGGTGCAGGTCGGGCATAATTTCAGGGTGGGCAGCGACGGCCTGACACTGGGTAGCGATTTTACCTATGCGTGGACCCGGCCGACCCTACCCGGCAACATTCCGATCAAATCCGAGACATTGGTGTGGACCAGCTATGTCCGTTATCCGCTGACCCTGCGCCAGGCGCATACGAGCCATATTGGCGCGGGCCTCGACTGGATCGACCAGGACGTGCGCCTCGCCGCAATTCCACTGACCCGCGACCGGCTGCGCGTCGTCTGGGCGCGGGTGGACGCCAGCTGGATTGATCCCGCAGCGCTCACCGGACGCGGCGGCTACAGCCCGGCTGAGCCCCGCTGGGCGGCATCGCTCACGCTGGAGGCGCGGCAGGGGCTGAGCGGGCTTGGGGCCAGCGCGGGCTGCCGCAACAACCTGCTTGCCTGTTTCCTGCCGGGCGCGATCCCGGTCAGCCGGGTTGAGGCTGATCCGAGCGCGCTCGTGATCCGGGGCAGCGGCGAATTTGCCGCCCGGCCAACACCGCTCATTGCCATGGTCATCACGCCGCGCTTTCAATATGCGCGCCGGCCATTGCTGACCTATGAAGAGTTTTCGGCCGGGAATTTCAGCGTCGGGCGCGGTTATGACCCCGGCACCATCATCGGCGACAGCGGCATCGGCTATAGCTCAGAAATCCGGTTGCTGAGCGGGGTGCCGCAAAGCGCCGATGCGCTCGCCTGGCAGCCCTTTGTCTTTGTCGACAATGTCTGGGTGTGGAACCGTGACCTCGCCTTTGCCGGATTTAATCCGCAGCGGCTGACCTCCATCGGCGGCGGCGTGCGGGTGACCTGGGGTGATCGCGCGCGGCTGGAGATTGCGGTCGCAGAGCCGTTGCGCGCCGCTGGCCTCGTGCCGGTGCGGCCCGACACCCGCCTGCTTGTTTCGCTGACCACCCAATTCGGCATTCGCCGGTGACCGGGGCCGCTCGCTCCGCACATACGCCATCCACCTGGAAGAGAACCGCCATGAGCTATGTCCTTTCGACGTCACGCTGTCAGTCCGCGACACGGTTGGTCCGACGGCGGCTGATGGCCGGTGGTGCAATCCTTGCGGCAGCCATGTCTGCTATGGTGCCGAGCGCGGGGCTGGCCCAGTCGGCAGATGGCTTTGTCGGCACCGGCACGGTGGTTGCGGGTTCGGCTGATCTTACGCTGCATTCGACCACCGGCCGAGTTACGATCACTGCTCCGCAAACGGTTATCAACTGGCGCCCGAGTGATTTCGGCACCACCGGCACCATCGACTTTTTGCCGATCAACCGGCAGGTTATCTTCATCGGCGGCCAGCCGTTCACAGTTTTGAACCGCATCCTGCCCGACAATGGCAATCTGGTGCCGGTCAACCGGCTGATCGCGATCAACGGCACGATCACGTCACGCGTGGGGCCAATTAGCACGTCGCAGCCACCAATCGGGGGATCAGTGTGGCTGTACAGCCCGGCTGGCATATTATTGGGCAACAGCGCGGTCATTAATGTCGGCAATTTGGTGCTGACCAGCAACGACATCGACACCAGCGGCGGGTTGTTCGGCCCGGGCGGCGAAATCCGCTTTCGCGGGTCTGCAACCTCCGGACCCATCGCAATCTCTTCTGGCGCAGTGATAAACGCGTCTGACCCCACCCGCCCCGGTGGCAGCTATGTCGCGCTGGTCGCACCGCTTGTCGTTCACACCGGCACGATCAATGTCGCGGGGTCTGCGGCGCTGGTCGGCGCGGAACAGGTGAATATCACGATCAACAACGGCCTGTTCGACATCGACGTGCTGGTCGGCACCGATAGTCCATTTGGCGTTATCCATACTGGCACGACCGGCGGACCAGCCGACACATCGGGCACCTATGACAGCCGTGCCTATTTCGTCGCGATCCCGAAAAATGACGCGATGACGATGCTGCTCAGAGGCACTGTGGGCTTTGGCGGGCTAACCGCGACGGCGCAGGATGGCGCGATCGTCATCTCGACCGGGCGCGACATTTTGAATGGCGATGTCATTAATGTCAGTGTCGACGGCGATCCGCTTGGCAACGTCCAGATCTCCGATTTTACGGCCCGCAACGACCTGACCGTGGTCGCGAGCGGGGCGATCACAGTCGCCTCGGCCACTGCGGGCTGCAACAATTGCGCGATTTTCGACGTTAATGGCAGCGCCAATCTGTTTAGCGACACCGCCGTCTCGATTACTGCTGGCAATGGGCAGCGAGTGCAGGTCAGCGGTGATCTGAATGCGACGGCAACCAGCAATGGCATAGGGGGCACAGTCACTGTCTCAGCCAATCTGGACGGGCCGGGCGCGGGCAACGCGTTGCTTGATCCGGGCGCGATTCAAGTTGGCGGGACAATGCGACTATCGGCGTTTGGCCGCGGCGTCGGCGGCAACGCCCTCGACGGCGCAGGTCAGGGCGGAACGGTAACTGCCACCGCATCGGGCGGGACCATCGCCGCCACCGCTATCGTGCTCGATGCCGGTGCATCGGGCGATTTCCTCGACATCGGCGATGGCGCGGCCGGTCTTGGTGGAACGGCCACATTGACCGCTGATGCCAACGGATCGATCACTGCGCGGCAGATTCTTGTGACGGCCGATGGCGCAGGCGGCGGTGCACGGTTCGTGACCGCTGGCATCCAAGAACCCGGAGTGACTGGCGGCAACGGGATCGGTGGCACGGCAATTGTACGTGCCGCTGGCGGTGGCCAGATCACCGTTGATCAATCCAGCCCGTTCAGCGGCGAGATCATCGTTTCGGCCAGTGGTGCGGGCGGTGCTGGGTTCGTGTCCGACGGCAGCGGCAGCGGCGGACGCGCTGCCATTGAGGTGGCCGACGCGGCCAGTAGCATCATCGCGCAAGGGGTGTTCATAGCCGCGAGTGGTTTTGGTGGTGCCAACCGTCCACGCAATTATTTGGGGACAGCAATAACCGGCGGTAGCGGCACCGGCGGCACCGCTGAGTTGATCCTGAACGGCAGTTTTACTGCAAACTTTGCCGACGTCAGTGCGGTGGCCGGCGGCAGCGATACCGAGCCCAATATGCAATTTCCGAATGCGCCTAGTCCGCGCGGTGGCAATGCCACCGGCGGCACCGCCCGCGTCATTCTGAACGGAACATCGCCATCGATAGATAATTTGCAAATCACAGCTAACGCACGGGCCGGCGAAGCACGCGGGGCCACTGGCGTCGGCGGCAATGCGGTGGGTGGGAACGCCCGCCTCATCCTAAATGGCGCGGCGGTGTTCGCACCGCTCAGCCTGACTATGACATCGCGCGGCCTCGGCGGAGCCGGGGTTGGCACGTCGGGCAACGGACGCGGCGGCAATGTCGTAATCGACCTGACTTCGGCAGCGGCGCGGCTGACGCTCATCGACGTAATATTGATCGCTTCCGGGGTCGGCGGTTCGGCGCGGGACACTGACGCTGGCACGTTCCTGACGGCAGACGGCGGCGATGGTGCGGGCGGCCTCGTTCAGATCAACAGCGCCGGGTTGGTTGAAGTAACGGGCGCACTCACGCTTGATGCATCCGGGAGTGGCGGCTCAGCCCTGCCCTCTGCCGACCCGCGCGCGCCGCAGACAGGCAATGCGACCGGTGGGACGGCGCAGCTGAACGCCACTGGCGGGACCATCCGCGCCAACGGCATTTTCCTGAATGCAACCGGATCGGGCAACGGTCTTGGTCAGCTATCCGGCAGTGCAACCGGCGGCACCGCCAGTTTGAACGCCAACGGCGGCGGCCTGATCGAATCGACCGGCGCGATAGCCCTGTTCGCCGACGCAGATGCAGGTGCCGGCGCGGCAGCGGGTAGCGCGTTTGGCGGCAACGCCCAGATCGACGTCGCTGGTGGGCGGATTGCCACCGTCGGCGGCGGGGCGCTAAGTGCGACGGCGAACGCAACTGGAGCCACCGGCAGCGGCGGCCAGATCCGGCTCAGCGCGATCGGCGGCAGCGGCACGCAAGTGATCGACGTCGGTGTCACCACCTTAGGTGCCAATGGCCCGAATGCTGGCCGCATCGAGTTGATCGAGAGCAATGCAGGCGCGGGCATCGTGCTGGGCCGACTGATCGCGCGAACCACAGGCATTGCGGCGTCGCCATTGAGCGGCATCACGTTCCAGTCGAGCAACGGTGCGATGACCGTTGCGGGCGACATCGACCTACTGACCACGGGCAGTGACATTAGATTTGTCGTGGACGGCACCGGCGGCGTTAACGCCGGGGGCATCGTCTTTGCGCGCTCTGGGGGCAATATCACCGGCACCCACAGCAATGCCGCTGGGCCGACATTGCGCGGCAGCCGGATCGACCTTGGCGCATTAGGGGCGATCACCTTTAACCCCGGCACCCTGGTGCTGGGCGACACGAGCGTGCTGATCCGCGCTGGGCTAGGCCTGACAATGGACCGGGTTCGGAGCACCGCGAGCAGCACCGATCTGTTCGGCGGCAGCATTGCAGTTACCGATGCGCAGGCGGCAACCACCCTTGCACTGACGGCGACCGGCAATGCATCACTCGGCAACGGGTTGAGCGGCGGTAACACCGTCATCAATGCGGCTAACATACAGGTCGGCGCGGCGCGCACGACGGGTGCCACCGCCGATATTCTGCTGACCACGACCGGCGCGACGACGCTAGGCACTCTGAATGCTGCCAGGAATGTAAGCATCAACACCGGCACATTGGCTGGTGCGACGAGCGCCATAACCGCAGCGCAGCGGGTCGACCTGAACACCACCGGCAACGCCCAATTCGGCAGCATGACCGCCGGCACCGGGATCGCCGTCACCAGCGGCGGCGCTGTAAACGGCAATGGCGTCACCACAACCGGCGCGGCCAGCCCGCTCACAGTGGCGGGCGCAAACGGCGTTACATTGGCCACCGTCAACAGCGGCGGCTCCGCACAATTAACGAGCAGCGGCGGGGCAATTTCAGTCGGAACCGTCGATGCGGTTGGCGCCGCAACACTGAATGCCGCAACCGGGATCAATGCCACACGGGTGGCCAGCAGCAGCGGCGCTGTCCTACTCACCTCAGCTGGCAATATCACGGTCGACACTGCGAACGCTGCAACCACGCTGACCATGACCAGCCCTGGCAATGTCAATTTGCGCACCGGCACCAGCGGCGGCAATTTGCGGCTTGACGGCCAGTTCATAAGCGCGACCACGCTGACGACCACAGGGGCAGGGAGCGACATCCTGATCAACGCGGCCACTGGCGGCTTTAGCAATATCAACCTCGCGCCGCCGATGGTGCTCAATTCAGCGGG
>JANOPV010000250.1:0-3001 GCA_031422035.1 Sphingomonas sp.
CCAAAACCGACCACCAGCATCACGCCAATCGCGCCGCCGAGAATCGCAAAATCGCCGCCCGACAGCCGCGACCAGATGCCGTCGACCACGGCAGCGGAAAAGGCGACAAAGACCGCAATCGCTATTGCGCCCTGATCCATCGTCTTGATCGCCGCAGGATGCCGCAGCGCCCATGGCCGCAGCCAGCGCTGCAAAAACTGCCCGATCAGGAACGGTAGCAGCAGGATCGTCGCGATCCGCACTGCCAGATCACCAGACAATGCCACTCCGCCATCGCGCCCCGCGAGCAGGGCAAACAGGGCAGGGGTCACGAGAATCGCCGCTAAATTGATCACTGCCGACGCCACAACCGATACCGCCACATTGCCGCGCGCCAGGTGGCAATAGGTGGTCGCCGACTGCACCGTCGTCGGCAACGCCCCGCAATACAGCAGGCCGAGCGCGACGAGTGGCGGCAACCAGCCATCGACCGCCCGCGCCATGGCCAGCCCGGTCAGCGCCATCACTCCGAACACAAAAAGTGCCAGCGCGCCTTGAACCCGCCAGTTTCGCAAGCCCGCGACCACTTCATGCCTCGGTAGGCGGATGCCATGGAGCAGAAAGATAAGAAAAACGGCGGCGGACGACACCAGATTCGCGGTTGTTATATCAGTCCCGCGGACCGGTAACACGCTGGCCAACGCGATGGTCGCGATCAAGACCCAGATAAAGCGGTCGGGAATTATCCGGTGCAGCATCGCGTTTCGCCTACGCGACCTTGCCGCATTGCACAAATACCGCTAAGCGCGCGCCAGTTCCGGGCTGCTGCCACTGGTGCGCCCGCTCTCTCGCTAAACAGGCTGAAATTTTCCCATGTCTCTCCGCAATATCGCCATCATCGCACACGTCGATCATGGCAAGACCACCCTTGTTGACCAGTTGTTCCGCCAATCGGGCACGTTTCGTGACAATCAGCGCGTCGAAGAACGGGCGATGGATTCGAACGATCTCGAAAAAGAGCGCGGGATTACGATTTTGGCGAAGTGCACCAGTGTTGAGTGGGAAGGGGCCGCTGGCCATACCCGGATCAACATTGTCGACACGCCCGGTCACGCCGACTTCGGCGGTGAGGTGGAGCGCATCCTGTCCATGGTCGACGGCGTCATCCTGCTCGTCGACGCCGCCGAAGGGCCGATGCCACAGACTAAATTCGTGACCGGCAAGGCGTTGGCACTCGGCCTGCGCCCCATCGTCGTCGTCAACAAGATCGATCGGCATGACGCGCGCGCCGCCGAAGTGCTCGACGAATGTTTTGAGCTGTTCCTCAACCTCGGCGCGACCGATGAGCAACTCGATTTCCCGATTCTCTACGCGTCGGGCCGTAACGGCTATGCCAGCGAAGACATCGATGCGCGCGACGGCACGCTGACACCATTGTTTGAAACGATCGTCAGCCATGTGCGCGAACCCGATGTCGAGGTCGACGCGCCGTTCACGATGCTCGTAACCCTGCTCGACCGTGATAATTTCCTCGGCCGCATCCTCACCGGCCGCGTTACTTCGGGCCGGATCAAGGTCAACCAGGCGATCCACGCATTGGGCGACGATGGCACCGTCCTGGAACAGGGGCGTGCATCAAAGCTGTTCTCGTTCAACGGTCTCGACCGCGTCCCGGTGGAGACTGCCAAGGCCGGCGACATCATCTGCCTCGCTGGCATGACCATCGCGACCGTGGCGAACACCATCGCCGAACCCGGCGTGACCGAGGCGATCCATGCCCAGCCCATTGACCCGCCGACGCTGGCGATGCGCTTTGCCGTGAACGATAGCCCGATGGCGGGCCGCGAAGGCGACAAGGTCACCAGCCGGATGATCCGCGACCGCCTGTTCCGCGAAGCCGAAACCAATGTCGCGATCAAGGTAACCGAGAGCGCCGATAAGGACAGCTACGAAGTTGCCGGGCGCGGTGAGCTTCAGCTTGGCGTCCTCATCGAGACTATGCGGCGTGAGGGCTTTGAGCTGGGCATTAGCCGCCCGCGCGTCCTCTACCGTGAAGACGATAACGGCAAACGCACCGAGCCTTATGAGCAAGTCGTCATCGACGTTGATGATGAATATGCGGGCACCGTCATCGAGAAAATGCAGGTCCGCAAGGCTGACCTCACCGACATGCGCCCATCGGGCGGCGGCAAGACCCGGATCACCTTTTCCGGTCCGTCGCGCGGCCTGATCGGCTATCATGGCGAATTCCTGTCCGACACCCGCGGCACCGGCATCATGAACCGCCTGTTTGAAAAATATGGCGCCTTTAAGGGCGTGATCGAGGGTCGGCAGAACGGCGTCCTCATTTCCAACGGCACTGGCGACGCGGTTGCTTATGCCCTCGGCCCCTTGGAAGAGCGCGGCATCCTGTTCGTCAATCCGGGCGAGGCGTTGTATGAAGGCATGCTGATCGGCGAAAATGCCAAGCCCGATGACCTTGAAGTCAACCCGATGAAGTCGAAGCAGCTGACCAACTTCCGCTCAACCGGCAAAGACGACGCCATTCGCCTGACCCCGCCAAAGCGGATGACGCTGGAACAGGCCATCGCCTATATCGACGATGACGAAATGGTCGAAGTAACGCCCAAGTCGATCCGCCTGCGCAAAGTCTGGCTCGACCCGAATGATCGCAAGCGCAACCGGCGCAAGCTAGAGGCGGCTTGAGTTCAGCGACAATAGTGGACTTGCGTTAAGCCCATCTTCGCGCCACTTTGCGGTGCTTACCGAGCAATCGGCGCAAAGAGGGGGACATTTAATGGAATGGATGCTGATGCCGCTCCGCAAATATTCGGATTTTTCCGGGCGCTCACGGCGTAAGGAATATTGGATGTTCTTCCTGCTGAACATGATTGTTTATCTGATCGGCGGTGCGATTCTGCTGATCGGGATGCCGTGGAGCGAAATGTCGCAGTCTGGCGGTGACTATTCAGCTGCAGCCTCTGTTGGAACGAACGGCGGCACGGGCGATCCCGGGATTATG
>JANOPV010000251.1:0-24530 GCA_031422035.1 Sphingomonas sp.
GGTAGATTGGTCGCTTCGGGTGGATACGCTCACGGCGGTGATGCTGGTCGTCATCAACACCGTGTCGGCGCTCGTCCACCTCTATAGCTGGGGCTATATGGAAGAGGATCCGAGCCAGCCGCGGTTTTTCGCCTATTTGTCACTATTCACCTTTGCGATGCTGATGCTGGTGACCGCTGACAATTTGGTCCAGATGTTTTTCGGCTGGGAAGGCGTGGGGCTGGCCTCCTATCTGCTTATCGGGTTCTGGTATCATAAGCCGTCCGCAAACGCGGCCGCGATCAAGGCCTTTGTCGTCAACCGGGTTGGCGATCTTGGCTATATGCTCGGCATATTTGGTATTTTCTTAGCGTTCGACACGGTGTCTATCCCGGAAATTCTGGCCAATGTGGACAGCGTCGCGGGCTCCACCATCGGCTTTCTGGGGATGAGGTTCGATACGCTAACGATCTTGTGTCTGTTGCTGTTCATCGGCGCGATGGGCAAGTCGGCGCAGCTCGGCCTGCACACCTGGCTGCCTGACGCGATGGAGGGCCCAACCCCGGTTAGCGCGCTTATCCATGCGGCAACGATGGTGACAGCGGGCGTGTTCATGGTCTGCCGGATGTCGCCGATGTTTGAGGCAGCACCAGTGGCGCTGGGCGTGGTTACGTTCGTTGGCGCGGCGACATGCCTGTTCGCAGCGACGGTGGGCACGGTGCAGACCGACATTAAACGGGTGATTGCCTATTCGACCTGCTCGCAGCTCGGTTATATGTTCTTTGCCGCGGGGGTTGGGGCGTATGGCGCGGCGATGTTCCATCTGTTCACGCACGCGTTTTTCAAGGCACTGTTGTTCCTCGGCGCTGGCAGCGTGATCCATGCGATGCACCATGAGCAGGACATGCGGCATTATGGCGCGTTGCGGAAGGAAATCCCGATCACCTTCTGGGCGATGATGGCGGGGACACTGGCAATCACCGGCGTGGGCATCGCCGGTGTTGCTGGCTTTGCCGGGTTCTGGTCAAAGGATGCGGTGCTGGAGGCGGCCTTTGCCAGCGGGCCTTACGGGCAGATGGCGTTTTTTGTCGGTATTTTTGCGGCGCTGCTGACGAGTTTCTACAGCTGGCGGCTGATGTTCCTGACATTTTTTGGCGAGGCGCGCTGGGCGTCGAGCGAGCATATCCAACATGCGATGCATGATGCGCAGGGTCATGCTGGCGATGCGACTGACAATCACGCTCACGATCAAGCTCACGCTCACGATCATGCTGGCGATCACATTGATGGCAACCATCATGCGCCCGCCACTGGCACTGCCGGCTACCACCCACATGAAAGCCCGTGGACGATGCTGGTGCCGCTGGCGGTCCTTGCTTTGGGGGCCATCGCGTCGGGTCAAGTGTTCCACGATGCGTTCATCGACGCTGAGGCTGGGGCCGTGTTCTGGGCGGGCAGCATCGCTTTTGACGCGCATCTGATGCATGCGATGCACGAGGTGCCAACCTGGGTGAAATGGGCACCGTTCGCGGTGATGCTGCTGGGATTTTACCTCGCCTGGAACAGCTATCTCCGCAACCCCTCGATTCCGGCCGCGTTCGTTGCGCGCTATCGCGACCTCCATGCGTTTCTGCTCAACAAATGGTATTTTGATGAGCTCTACGATTTTATGCTTGTGCGCCCAGCGAGCTGGGTCGGGCGATTATTCTGGAAGGGTGGCGATGAAGCCATCATTGACCGCTTTGGGCCCAATGGCTCTGCGGCGGTGGTGGCCTTTGGTAGCCGCCTCGCGGTCCGGTTCCAGTCGGGCTACCTTTATTCCTATGCATTCATGATGTTGCTCGGCCTCGCCGCAATCGCGACTTGGGCGACGGTGACATACCGATGATTGGCGATTTTCCCATATTGTCGCTGATGATCGTGCTGCCAACCATTGCAGCGATCATTGCCGTGTTCGTCGGTGATCGCGCTGCGCGGTGGATCGCGCTGGCGGCAACATTGGTCAACTTCGCTCTCGGTTGCCTATTGTGGGCGGATTATGACCTGGTTGGGCCGCAGTGGCAGTTTGTCGAGCGCATTCCGTTGCTCGGCAACTTCGGCTGGGCACTGGGCATTGACGGCATGGCGCTGATGCTCGTCATGCTGAGCGTATTTTTGATGCCGATATGCATCGGCGCCAGCTGGAAGAGCATAACGGACCGGGTCGGGCTGTACATGGCGTGTTTCCTCGTCATGGAAGCGCTGATGATCGGCGTGTTTGCCGCGCAGGACATGCTGCTATTTTACATATTTTTCGAGGCCGGGCTGATCCCGATGTACCTCATCATCGGTATCTGGGGCGGGGCGAACCGGATTTACGCGTCGTATAAATTCTTCCTCTACACGCTGCTCGGCTCGGTGCTGATGCTGCTGGCTATGCTGTGGATGATCTCCTTTGCTGGCGGGGTTACCGATATTCCAACGCTGATGCAGACCGATTTCCCGGCTGAAACGCAGACGATTTTGTGGTTGGCCTTCTTTGCCAGTTTTGCCGTCAAAGTGCCGATGTGGCCGGTCCACACCTGGCTGCCAGACGCGCATGTGCAAGCGCCGACCGCCGGGTCAGTAATCCTCGCTGGGGTGCTGCTCAAAATGGGCGGCTATGGCTTTTTGCGGTTCAGCCTGCCGATGTTCCCCGCTGCCAGTGCTGAGCTGATGTGGGTGGTTTTTGGTCTGTCGATGATCGCCGTGGTGTATACCAGTCTGGTCGCCCTGGTTCAGACCGATATGAAAAAGCTCATCGCCTATTCCTCGGTCGCGCATATGGCGATTGTGACCGCCGGCCTATTTGCGATGAACCGGCAGGGGATTGAAGGCGCGCTGATCGTGATGCTGAGCCACGGGCTGGTCTCGGGCGCGCTGTTCCTGTGTGTTGGCGTGATCTATGACCAGCTGCATACCCGGGAAATTTCCCGTTACGGCGGGCTGTCTAACAATATGCCAGGTTATGCGCTGCTGTTTCTATTTTTCACCATGGCTTCCATCGGCTTGCCCGGGACGAGTGGCTTTGTTGGCGAATTCCTGGCGCTGATCGGCGTTTATGAAGCATCGAGCTGGGTCGCATTTATCGCGGGCACGGGGATCATCCTCGGCGCGGGCTATATGCTGTGGCTTTATCGCCGGGTCGCCTTTGGGCAGGCGGCGGGTGACGATACGCTGCGGATGACTGACATTTCGGCGCGCGAATGGGCGTTGCTGGCGCCGATTGCCGCCGTGGTGCTGTGGATGGGCGTTTATCCTGAAAGCTTTCTGGCACCGATGCGCCGTGATGTGGCGATGCTGGAGGCAAGGCTCGCGCCGCACAAGCAGGATGGCGATGCCCGGCTGCGTGTCGGGGCCGCGCGCCCGGCAGCAGCGGGCGGTGCCCATGATGACGAGGTTGGGCACTGATGCCGCAGAGTGAATTCTTGATTGTTCTGCCGGAACTGGTGCTGACCTTTGGTGGCCTGTTGTTGCTGATGATCGGTGCCTTTGGCGGCGACCGTGCGGCCCGGTTGGCGAATGCGCTAGCCGCGATGGCGCTGGCAGTGGCGATTGTCGCCGTGGCGCGGACGCCCGGTGGGGAAGCGTTTTCGGGCTTATTTCGCGCTGATGCGTTTGCCGATTATGGGAAGTGGCTGATATTCGGGTCAGCTATCGTCTGTTTGTTGCTCGCGCCGCGCTATTTCGGCGATGCGGCATACCGGGTTGAGTATCCGCTGCTCATCCTGTTCGCGTCGCTCGGCATGTCGATCATGGTCAGCGCAAACGATTTGATGACGCTCTATGTCGGCCTCGAACTGAACAGTCTGTCGGCCTATGTGCTCGCTAGTTTTATGCGCACTGACACCCGGTCAACGGAGGCCGGGCTGAAATATTTTGTGCTCGGCGCGCTGGCCAGCGGGATGCTGCTTTACGGCTCAAGCTTGCTTTATGGCTTTGCGGGAACAACCGGGTTTGCAGGGATCGCGACAGCATTTGGTGAGGAAACCAATCTGGGCCTGCTGTTCGGGATGGTGTTTGTGTTGTCGGGGCTGGCGTTTAAGGTCAGCGCAGTTCCGTTCCACATGTGGACCCCGGACGTTTACGAGGGTGCACCCACGCCGGTGACCGCGTTCTTCGCGAGCGCGCCCAAGGTGGCGGGCATGATGCTGCTAATCCGAGTGTGCATTGGCGCGATGCTGCCAGCCGCTGAGGCATGGCAGCAGATCATCACATTCATTGCGATTGC
Source organism: Sphingomonas sp. (assembly GCA_031422035.1). Lineage (GTDB taxonomy): Bacteria > Pseudomonadota > Alphaproteobacteria > Sphingomonadales > Sphingomonadaceae > Sphingopyxis. The sequence continues at coordinate 4,229 of JANOPV010000251.1, forward strand.
GTCGATGGTGCTGGGAGCCGTGGGAGCGATCGGACAGACGAATATCAAGCGGCTGGTGGCCTATAGTTCAATTGCCAATGTCGGGTTCATGTTGATCGGGCTGGCGGCGGCGACGGTTACGCCGCTGGGTGTTGCCGCAGTCCTCACCTACCTCGTGGTGTATGTCGTTATGACGCTAGGGACCATGCTCGTCGTGCTGCAGCTGCGCCGCGCAGATGGCAGCATGTCTGAGACGATTGCTGACCTGAGCGGCTTGTATCGGCAGCGCCCGGGGCTGGCGGCGGCGCTGGCGGCATTCATGTTCAGTCTTGCCGGCATTCCGCCGCTGTTCGGTTTTTGGCCCAAGTTAATGGTGTTCAATGCGGCGATTTCGGCGGGCTTGTTTCCGCTCGCAGTCATTGGCGTGCTCGCTTCGGTCATCGGTGCCTTTTACTATCTGCGGATCATCAAGGTGATGTTCTTTGACGAGGCCAGCGGCGTGGCTTTCCCGGTGATGCCGAGCATAGCCGAGCGCGGCCTCATCCTGGCATCGGCGCTGTTCGTGTCGGTGATTGGTTGGGGCTTGATTGCGCCGTTGCAGTCGGTGACGATGCGCGCAGCTGCGTCTCTGCTCTGAGCGTGACGGGCATCGAGTTCGTCGGCTCCACGGGATCGACCAATGCGGATTTATTGGCGCGAATTGCGGCGCATGACGCTCCACAAGAGGGGCAGTGGCTAGTCGCGCGGCGTCAAAGCGCTGGGCGAGGCCGCGTGGGTCGGCATTGGGATAGCCCTGACGGTAACTTCCACGGATCGACGATTATTAGGCTTGGGGAACAGGACCCGCCAGCGCAGAGCCTGTCATTACTGGCCGGGGTCGCACTATATGATACGGTGAAGGCGGTGGGCGGCGATGTCGTTGGCGGCCTCCAGCTAAAATGGCCCAATGATTTGCTCGTGGGTAGCGCAAAACTTGGCGGGATATTGCTGGAACGCAGTGGCGATTTTATCGTGATTGGGATCGGCGTGAACCTTGGCTGGGCGCCGGATATTGCTGATCGCCCAACGCTGTGCTTAGCCAATTTGGGAATAGCGATTTCGGCCGATGCATTCGCTAATCGGCTCGCTTTGACGGTCGCCGACGCTGTACATATCTGGCGCACGCAGCCCTTGTCAGTAATCCGCGCGCAGTGGTTGTCGGTGGCCCATCCGGTCGGGACAAAGCTCACCCGCCGCGATGCTGACGGACGCACATTGACGGGCAGTTTTGATGGCCTAGAGGACGATGGTCAGCTCCGGCTGCGGTTGGCTGATGCGAGCATCGTTCGCATCAGCAGTGGCGAAATCAGCATGAGCGGAGCGGTGACATGAGTTTTGACGGAGGGGTGCGCGATGCTGCTGGCGATTGACGCGGGTAACACCAATATCAAATTTGCGCTGATCGACGGCACCGCGATCAAGACGCGGTGGCGGATCGCGACCGATGCGCGGCGCACTGCTGACCAATATGCGGTGTGGCTGATCCAGTTGCTGGAGCTGGAAGGCTATGCCCGCGATACCGTTACTGCCGTCGCCATATCGACGGTGGTGCCGCGGGCGCTCCACAATCTGCAACTGCTAGCGAGCAAATATTTCGGCGTTGACGCAGAGGTTGCGGGTCGCGGCGCGATGCAGTGGGGGATAGCGCTGGATGTTGATGAACCGCACGCGGTTGGTGCGGACCGGGCGATCAATGCCATCTCTGCGCATGCACAGCAGGCCGGCGACATCATCACCATCAGTTTCGGCACGGCGACGACGTTCGATCATATCGATTACCGCGGCGCTTATAAGGGCGGGATCATTGCGCCCGGTCTGAACCTGTCGCTCGACGCCCTTGTCGCCGCCGCGGCGATGCTACCGCGTATCGCCATCGAAGCCCCCGCTAGCGATAGCGTGATCGGACGCACCACAGAGAGCCAGATGCAGATTGGCATTTACTGGGGCTATGTAGCGATGATTGAAGGGCTGCTCGCGCGGATGAAGGCCGAAATTGGCCGGCCGGTGACGGTCATCGCGACCGGCGGCTTGGCTACGGTTTTCCAGCAACACAGCCATTTATTCGACATTGTTGACCCAGATTTGACGCTGCGCGGTATTGCAATTCTGCACCACCAGTCCGCAGCAGGAGCCCCAAATACATGACCACCCCTGGTAAGGAATTATTGTTCGTAGCACTCGGCGGATCCGGCGAAATTGGGATGAATCTCAATCTCTACGGATGCGATGGCAAATGGCTTATGCTCGATCTCGGCGTGACATTCGGCAATGCGGATTATCCCGGCATCGACATCATCATGCCAGACTCCGCATTCATCGAAGCGCGGCGCAAGGATTTGGTCGGCATCGTCCTGACCCACGGGCATGAGGACCATGGCGGCGCAGTAGCCTATCTGGCGGCAGAGCTGGGCGTGCCCGTTTACTGCAACAAGTTTACTGCCGGGATCATTGCGCGCAAGCTGGCTGAAGAGCGGGTGGAGCGCGAGATTCCGCTCAAGATCGTCGCCAATGATGCGAGTTTTCAACTTGGCCCTTTCGGTATCAAGCTGATCCCGCTCGCGCACTCTATCCCCGACATGTGTGCCGCGGTGATCGACACCCCATACGGTCGCATCTTCCATACCGGCGACTGGAAACTGGACGCGGACCCCGAACTGGGGCTCCCCAATGTTGAGGACGTTATCCGTCCGGTCGGCGATGCCGGCGTGCTGGCGATGATCTGCGATTCAACGAATGTCTTCAATGACTATGCCTCAGGCAGTGAGGGCAGCGTGCGTGATGGGCTGCTCGAAGTTGTGGCGGCTGCAAAGGGCAGGGTGGTTGTTACGACATTTGCGTCCAACGCTGCCCGGCTACAGACACTGGGGGCGGTTGCTAAAGCGACAGGCCGGGAGCTGTGTGTCGCGGGTCGTTCGCTGGACAAGATCATCGAGGTGTCGCGCAGCTGCGGCTATCTGAAGGACATGCCGCCGCTGTTGGACCCCGATGCGGCCATGCGGTTGCCGCGTAACAAAATCATGGTGATTGCGACGGGCGGGCAGGGTGAGCCGCGAGCGGCACTGGCGCGCATTGCTGAGGGCAACCACCCGATCAAATTAGATGAGGGCGACACGGTCGTTTACTCATCGAAGCAAATCCCGGGCAACGAGATTGCGATTGGGCGGATCATGAACCGGCTCGCCGAGAGCGGCATCAAGACGATCACCGAGAAGCAGGCGCATATCCATGTGTCCGGGCACCCCGGCAAACCGGAGCTGGCCGCGATGTACAGCTGGGCGCGTCCTGAGATCATCGTGCCAGTGCACGGCGAGATGCGTCACATGCTGGAGCAGGCCAGATTTGCCAAAGAGCAAGGCGTGCCGAAATCTGTCGTTCAAAAGAACGGACAGGTAGTGCGTTTGGCCCCTGGCGAACCCAAGATAATCACCGAGGTTGAAAATGGCCGGTTGGTTCTAGATGGCGATATGATCGTTCGGGCCGAGGGTGGGTCGGTCAATGACCGTCGTAAGCTGTCGGTCAACGGCCATGTCGCGGTGGCGGTGGCCGGCAAGAGCGCTGATTTCAGTATGAAGGGGTTGCCGGTCGATGCCGACGATGTCGACGCCTTTGGTGCGGCAGTGAAAAAGGCTGCGCTGGCCGCTGCGAACGATCGCGGTGATCCGGCGAAACGGCGGGAATCCGTGCGGCTGGCCGTCAGGCGGGTGTGTACCGAATGGACTGGCAAAAAGCCCATTGTCGACGTGCTTATGCCGGGCATGGATTGATTACGCGCTGATGCTATGGACGTCCGCTCTCGCGATTTACGCCCTGTTCTGGGCGCTGTGCCTGTTTCTGGTGCTGCCATTCCATGGCAACCGGAGCGGGGGCGTGGCTGAAAAGGTGCCTGGGCAGGCCGATAGTGCGCCCGCAAGCTTCCGGCTCGGGCGGGTGGCTTTGCAGGTCACACTGCTCTCCGGTCTGTTGTTCGGGTTATATTACATCAATTATGTCACGGGGGTTGTGACCTTTGACGACATCAACCCGTTGCCGACGCCGCCATCCCGCGGATGATCGGCACAATATGACCGTCGATCACGTCGGTGGTCGCGACGACGCCAAAGACAGACTGCATGAATATCGGCGTGATAACCGCTTGTGGGGTGCCATCAGCGACGATGCGTCCATCTGCCATCGCGATTATGCGGTCTGCATAGCGCGCTGCTAAAGCCAGGTCATGGAGCACGACTAGAATAGTCGCGCCTGCGACCGCTCGATCCCTTAAAATGTCCATCACTGCCAAGCGGTGTGCGGGGTCAAGTGCGGCGACTGGTTCGTCGGCGAGGATGGTGGCGGTTTGGGCAGATAGGCAACGGGCGAGGTGAACGCGGGCAATTTCGCCGCCCGATAAGGTGTCAATCCGCCGGTCGGCAAGCTGGGCGATGTCGCACTCCGCCATAGCGGTCGCCACTGCCGCGTGATCGGTTGGACAGAGGCGGCCACCGGCGCCGCCATAGGCAAACCGCCCCGTGGCGACGGCGTCGCGAACCTTGACTGGCCAAGCCGGCGGATGGGCTTGCGGGAGCCAGGCCAAGATGCGTGCGCGCTCAATCGGTGACAGGTCAGCAATATTGCGCCCGCCAATAATGATGAAGCCGCGCGCGGACTGGAGGCCTGCCAGGGCGCGAACAAGGCTAGATTTCCCGGCGCCGTTCGGACCGACAAGCGCCGTCAGCGTGCCCGATGGCAGCTGAAAACTGACGTCTCTAACAAGGGGCGTGCCGTCGGCAGCGGTCACTATGAGGTGGTCGGCGACCACATTATCCATGGCGCAAAGTGCCTGAGCGTAATGCGATTAGCGCAAACAGGGGCGCGCCAATCAGCGCAGTCAACGTGCCCAAATGCAATTCCGGGCCCCATGGCGCGACGCGGATGGCAAGGTCAGCCAGCACCAGCATGGACGCTGCAACGAGCGCCGACGGAACAACGAGCCGCCCAGCGTCATGGCCAACGGCGGCGCGCACGAGATGTGGTGCAATCAAGCCAACAAAACCAATCATCCCGGCGGTGGCGACGGCCCCGCCAGTGGCCAGACCGGTGCCGAGCACTGCGATTATCCGCGTTCTGGGCAGATTTACGCCAACGCTGTGGGCGACATCGTCGCCGAACAGCATTGCCGTTAATGCGGGCCGTATACTCAGCAACAGGACCAAGCCGACGAGGATTGCGGGCGCGGCTATGCCTACCTCCAGCCAATCCCGATTGGCGACTGAACCTGCGGTCCAGTTGATCAGATCCGAGAGAGAAAAGGGATTAGGCGCAAGATTGACGAAGACCGCCATCAGCGCGCCCGACATTGCCGACAGGGCGACACCGAATAGCAGCATTGTTGCGATTCCACGTTGGCGGATCGCACTTAAGGCGATGAGGGCTGTTGCCAGCAGTGCACCACCGATTGCAGCCACAGGCATTATCCACCGCGCTTGACTGGCCACGCCAAAGTAGATCGCGGCTGTGGCGCAGAGCGCTGCCGTTGCCGACACCCCCATCGTTCCCGGTTCAGCGAGTGGGTTGCGAAGCAAGCCCTGCATAGCAGCACCCGAACCGCCCAAGGCCAGACCAGCGAGCAGCGCGGCGCAGATGCGGGGTAGTCGGACGTCCATTAAGACCGTTGCGATAATGCTATCACCACCATCGGCGAGCGCTGACACCGCATCTTCGAGACCGATCGCAATTGTGCCGGTGAGTAGACTGATCAGCGCCAGCGTTACCAGTAGCAGCGTAAGCGCAATGGTCAGTCGAGCCTCAGTCATGGGCCGTTGCCCGCATAGCGGCGATGGCGTGACCGATGCGCCAGTTGCCGCAAGCCACCCATGATCCAGGGATGGCGAGGTGGCGCGCCGAGGCAAAGGCATGTGTTAGTGCTGCGTGGTCTGAGCCAGACCAGCGATCTGTGCCGTGGGCCGCTGCTTCACCAAATGCCCGGATGACGAGTGCCGGCGGGTTACTGACGAGACTTTCGGTTTGCAGGCGATGCCAGCCTGTGCGGCGTTCGATGTTCGTGAGGCCGCCTGCGCGCATGGCTTCGTCAATAAGGGTGCTGCCGCCAGTCGTATAGTCGCCAGGGGTGGTGTAGAGCGCGGACATTCGTCTGCTTGGCAGTGGTGCGGAGATGTCGCGGTTAAACTGTGCCAGTCTGCGGGCACCAGCCGAATTGGCGTTGAGGGCGTCGGCGCTTGCGCGAACGTTCGCGCCGATGTCATCCAGCGTATTTGCATAGGGCAGCGTGAAGACGACAATTCCGGCCCTGGTCAGTGCCGCATCGAGACGTGGTCCGCCGGCATAGCTGCGCACGACGAGGGTAGGGCGCAACGCGATAATGCTCTCTATGTCGGCACGCGCACGCGGCAGTCCAGCGCTAAGCCGCCCTGCAAAAAGCGGGTCGGCATCGACTTCTTCAGAAACCGCAGCAATATGATCGCGATCGACCAGCCCCAACACCATTTGATCGGCGCAATAATCGATGCTGACAATGCGGTCACTCACTCCCCCGGAAGCGGCCACGGGCAGCGCAGTGCCACACCCGCACAGCGTCGCGAGCGCTGTGCAGGGTGCGACCAAATACTGCCATGCGCCGATCAAAAGCGCGCTCGCACACCAACGGCGGCGGTGCGGCCATACGTGCTGTAGCCTGCGACGGTCCGATATTCGGTATCGAAGACGTTTTCGACGCGACCATAGAGGTCAAGACGTTCAGTGATGGGAAACGCAGCGCGCACGCCTGCGAGCGCATAGCCGTCGAGCCGCACGCTGTTTGACGCGTTGTCGAAGCTGTCTCCGACCAACTGCAACGAACCACCAAATGACACACCCCATGGTGACTGCCAATCGAGCGACAAATTGGCATTATGCTGTGGCCGGAGGGCCAGTCGCTTGCCGAAATTGGCGCCGACAGACTGGTTGATCGCGTTGGTCAGGGTGTAGCTCGCTTGGAGCGTGAGACGATTATCGGGATGCAGAATTACACCCATTTCTGCACCGTCCGTATTCACCCTGTCGATATTTTCTGATTGGAATGTCATAAAGGAGAAGGCGATGAGATCGTCGCTCCGCCGATTGAAATAGGTCGCAAAGACCTGGGCGCGCCCATCGATAAAACTATGCTCAAACCCGAGATCAAAATTGCGCGCAGTTTCCGGCCTGAGACTGGGATTACCAAAAGGCGGTTGCCCTTCGGTCAACGTCGGTGCACGAAATCCTTCGCCATAGGTGGCACGGAACACGGTGCGGCCATCGTTCGGAGTGTAGGCAATATTGCCGCCGAGCGTCGTTTGGCCGCCATAACTGCTATAATCATCATGGCGAATGCCAGCGGTCAGGGTCAGACCGGTTAGTGGCTGAATGATGGCCTGCGCAAAGCCGCCCGTCACTGTGCTGCGTGCGATGTCCGCCGCCGCGCCTTCAAACGATGTGCTAGCGAAGGTCCGCTCATGCTCTACACCAAAGACCATAGTGAGCGGATCAGCGACGGTGAAGCTGCCATGATATTCAAAGCGGTCGATGGTGCCGGGCACATTAAAATTGTTGAAACTGAACAGGACGGGATCGGTGCCGACGCGGCTGATGTCGGTGCGGGTATATGCGAGGCGGTTGTTCCAGCGCCCATCCGCAAGTTCCGCGTTAAGCCCAATATAGCCAATAAACTGGCGGTTGCGGGAGACCGGGAGGGCGTTTGCGCCCGCAGCGCCAAAGGGCGAGTCATATGCGATGACGCCGCGATTATAGTAGCCACGAAGATCGAACGAGAATGCGTCGGTCAGGTTGACGAGCAGCCGACCGTTGGCGGCGGCGTTCTCATAACCATCGCGTTCAGTGCCGCCAACAAGTGCCGAAATACCGTCGGTGCGATAATATCCGCCGCCGAAGCTGCCCTGCAACATGCCACTGGTGCCAGAAATATTGGCGGTGCTGCTGACGCTATCGTTCGAGCCATATTCGGCGCTCGCCCGCCCGCTGAAGCTGGCCGTTGGAAACTGCGTTGCAACGCCAATAACGCCGCCGATCGCCTGACTGCCCCAGATAATGGAATTAGGCCCGCGAAGGACTTCAACCCGATCAAAATTGCCTGTCAGCAACGCGCCAAAATCGAAGGCAGCATTAGGGCTGGACGGATCGTTGATCCGCACGCCATCAATGAGCACCAATGTCTGCGAACTGTTGCCGCCACGCAGGAAAACACTGCTTTGGCTGCCAACCGGGCCTCGGGTAACGACGAGAACGCCTGGGATGGTTTTCAGGGCATCGGTGATTGAGAGGGCCTGAAGCACATCCAGCTGTTCGCGGTCGATGACGGTGATCGCTTGGCCAGTACCAGCGCGCTGTTGTTGAAACCCGCTGGCGGTCACCACCAAATCGGGAGCGGTCTCCGCACTGATGATCTCTGACGCATCATCGGCATTGTTCGACTGCGCATGTGCAGGCACGGAAAACGCCAGAATACAGGCGGCCGACAGCAGGGCATTTCGGGTGGTAGAAAACATGATTATCCTTTCATAACGACACACAAGCACCGTTATGCGAGGACGAATCCCGCTTCGCGTTGGTACACCCCGCCCACACGAACAACGGCAACGCGGGGCAGGTCTCCTGGCTAGCCGGGTCAGTGAAGTCGGGCCGCCTTCCCACAGTGCCGAAGCACCGCAGTGGCATAATGGCCGTCATCTCGCCGGTTACAGTTGCGGGGGCAGCGCCGGATTCTCACCAGACTTCCCTTTTGATCCCCGACTAAGGGGAACCCTGCGTTACGATTTTCGAGGTAGGGCAAAGCATCATATAAAGCAATCTTTATATGATGCTCATCGCGCGCTGAAGCGCGTTGGCGGACAGGGTGGGATTCGAACCCACGGTGAGCTTCCACCCACGACGGTTTTCAAGACCGTTGCCTTAAACCACTCGGCCACCTGTCCGCTTGCGGCGAGCGCATAGCATGACGGGACGAAAATGCCAGAGGGTGGGACAGGTAAACGCAGCGCACCCCTTTCGCGCGCGCCACAAAACTGGCACAAACGGCGGATGAGTGATTTTATCGAGATAGTGCGGCGATGGTCGCGGTTGGCGGCGGTCCTGCCGATATTGGCGATGTCGTCGCTGTTGCTAGCAGTGGGAAGTTCCGCCACTGCGCAATCAGCGCCAACATTTGACGACTATGTCCGCAGCCTATGGCCGCAGGCGGCGGCGATGGGTGTCAGCCGCGCGACATTTGACCGGGTTATCCCGACGCTGACGTTTAATCCGCGTGTGGTGCAGCTTGATCGCAATCAGCTGGATGAGGTGCCAACGCGCACCGATCAGCCTATTTCGCCATTCGCACCCTATCGCGCGCGCCATGTTGATGCGGCGCGGATTGCTGGTGGGCGCGCTGTGTATAATCGGTTGTTGCCGCAATTGCGCCGGATCGAAGCGCGCGAAGGGGTGCCCGCTGGTATTATTATCGCAATTTTCGGGCATGAGACCAATTATGGCCGAATTACTGGCGATTTTGATTTGCTCCGGTCGCTGGCGACGCTGGCCTATGACGGGCGTCGACGCAGTCTGTTTGAAGCAGAATTTCTCTCAGCGCTGGTGATGGTCGAGCGCGGTGCACCGCGCCAGGCGTTGGTCGGCAGCTGGGCAGGGGCGTTTGGCTATCCTCAGTTTCTGCCGTCGGTGTACTTACGGATGGCACGCGATGGCGATGGTGATGGGCAAGCGGCGATCTGGAATAACGAGGCTGACGCGCTCGCATCGATTGCGCATTATCTGGCGGTATCCGGATGGCGGTCGGGTGAGCGATGGGGCTATGCGGCGTCCGTGCCGGATACGGTCAATCGCGCGGCGCTGACCAATCGTACAGCGTCTCCGCGTTGCGCCAGGGTCCATCAGCGCCATAGTCGCTGGCTGAGTGCGCGGGAATGGGAAGCGCAAGGGGTACGTTTTCAAGGCGCTCGTCCGGCGGCTGATGTGATGCTGTCGTTGATCGAGCCTGATGGCCCGGGGAGCACGGCTTATTTACTAACTGGCAGCTATCGCGCCATTCTGGATTATAATTGCTCGAATTTTTACGGGCTTTCAGTGGGACTGCTGGCTGATGCAATCACCGAATAAATTCTGGATGACGGTGCCGATGCTGGCGCTCGCCGGTTGCGGCCTCGGTGGTTCAAACCGCGTGGAACCGCAAACCCCGATCCTTCCGGCTGAGGTGGCGATCCCCGATACCCCGCTGCGCGTCGGCGAACCCTATTCAGTGGGCGGGCAACGCTACACGCCAGTGGACCAGATCGACTATGATGAAGTTGGCTATGCGAGTTGGTATGGCGACGAGCTGGCTGGTCGTCCGACGGCCAATGGCGAGAGCTTTAACCCGGCTTGGGTGAGCGCCGCCCATCGCATCTTGCCGATGCCAAGCTATATCGAAGTGACCCGGCTCGACACTGGGCGGACAATTCTGGTGCGGGTGAATGATCGCGGTCCGGGCGATGCCCGGCGATTGATTGATTTGTCCGCTGGTGCCGCGCAGCAGCTTGGTGCGACCGAGGCTGGCACATTTGCCGTGCGGGTTCGGCGGGTTAACCCGGTTGAGGCTGAGCGTTTGGCATTGCGCTCCGGTCGCGCCGTTCCGGCCCGGATCGACACCCCGGATTCGCTATTAGTGATCTTGCGCGAAAGGGCGGCACGTCTGCCCAGTCCTGGAGGGGCCGCACCGTTGCGGACAGTTCGCCCGCCGCAAACACCTATGCCGCCAGCTCGCGAGGCTGACGCAGGCGGCCCGGCAAACGTAGATGTCGCCGGCAGCGGATTTGTCGTACAGCTCGGGGCATTTTCCAGCCGACCGCGTGCTGAAGCACTTGCACGGCGGCTAAACGCTGCGGTCGTTAGTGCGGGGGCGGTTTACCGTGTGCGCTATGGGCCGTTTGCGACTGAGGCCGAGGCGCAAGCTGCGCTTGGACGGGCGCGAGCCAGTGGCCATCCAAGCGGGGTCGTTGTCCGCAACCGATGACTACCAGCGCGCCGGGACGATTTATTTCGCTGGAAGGTGGCGAAGGCGTCGGCAAATCGACGCAGATGCGCGCACTGGCGGCAATACTGACGACGCGCGGGCTTGAGGTTGTGACGACGCGCGAGCCAGGTGGTAGCCCCGGCGCGGAGGCTATTCGCACCTTGCTGCTCGATAACAGTGTTGATGCGTGGTCGCCTGCTACCGAAGCCTTGTTGTTCGCCGCAGCTCGGTCCGACCATAGCGCGCGGGTTATACGACCGAGTATAGCGCGCGGCGCTTGGGTCTTATGTGATCGCTATGTCGACTCCACACGCGCTTATCAGGGCGCACAGTCGGGTGAAGATGACCTGAGCGATGCGGATATTATGGCGCTGCATCGGATCGGTAGCGGCGGGTTGTTGCCGGACCGGACGCTATTACTCACGTTGGACGCGACGGTGGCGGCAGAGCGCCGTCAAACCCGGGATGCCGGGGCAGGCGACCGCTTTGAGCGCCGCGACGCAGCATTTCACGGCGCGGTGACGCGTCGTTTTCTGTCGCTTGCGGCCAAAGAGCCTGATCGCATCCGGATCATTGATGCATCGGGTAACGCTGAGGCGCTGACCGCACGGCTGACAGCTGCATTGGATGATTTACTGTGATCGCAGATTACCGGCATGACGACGCTGAGCGCGTGTTTCTGACGGCGGTGGTTGGGGACCGAATGCCGCCAGTCTGGTTGCTCGCTGGTAATAAGGGAGCTGGGAAGGCTGCATTTGCGGCGCGAGCGGCGGGATTTGTTATTGCCGGTGGCGCTACCATGGCGACTGCTGGCGCACCGTCATTGAGGCTGCCGGACGATGATCTGGATACGCAGTTGTCGGGCGGCATTGCCCTTGGCGCATTGCTGAAACTGCAGCGTGAGGCCGTTGAGTCCGATAAGGGGCGGGACCCCAAGCTGGCACGCAACATCACGATTGAACAAGTGCGCGGCATGATCGCGCGGTTGCGCACCAAAGCGGTCGACTCGCAATGGCGGGTCGTGATCGTCGACAGCATTGATGATTGCGAACGTGGTGCCGCGAACGCATTGCTTAAGACGCTTGAAGAACCGCCGGAACAAACGCTGTTCCTGCTGATTAGCCATGCGCCCGGACGGCTGCTGCCAACACTACGATCGCGGTGCAGGTTGCTGCGATTTCAGCCAGTAGAGCAGGACTTTGGCGGCGATGAGGAATATGCGGCGCTATTTGAGAAGATCGCCGATACAGGCGATCCTCATAACCTGTTGCGCGCAGAACTCGGGCGGGCATGCGTCACTGCGGCATCTCAATCGCGGCTGGATGATGTGCTCAAACAAGGGTTAGCCTGGATCCGCAGTCGCGCTGAAAGCGCTTCTACGGAGCGGGCGGCGGTAATCCAAGCTTTTGGTCGGATAACCGAGATCCGGCGCTATGCGTCGAGTGCGTCAGAGGATCCGTCGACGGTAGGGTTTGCAGTTGGTACTGCGTTAAGCACGCTAGCGGTGATTTAGCGCTACCATATTCAGCGGAAGCCCCAGCGGTAGCGTGACCTATCGCCTGCCCGGGTCTACCGCCGAATATCCCGGTTTCTTCCGCTGCAAAATCGCACTACAGCGCGTTGGCAATGAGCTCTCCATTCTACATCACAACAGCAATCAGCTATCCCAATGGCCGCCCGCATATCGGGCATGCGTATGAGGCGATCGCTACGGACGCGATTGCGCGTTTCCATCGCCTGTCTGGCCGCGATGTGCGGTTTCAAACCGGCACCGACGAGCATGGCCTGAAAATGGCGCAAAAGGCGCGCGAGATGGGCGTCACTCCGATCGCGCTCGCCGATGAGATGTCCGGCCATTTCATCGCGATGTGCGATGCGTTGAACATCAGCTATGACCAGTTCATTCGCACCAGTGATCCCGCCCATCACCGCGCAAGTCAGGCGCTGTGGCGAGCGATGGCGGGCAAGGGCGATCTGTATCTCGGGCGCTACGAAGGCTGGTATTCGGTGCGCGATGAGGCCTTTTACGACGACAAGGAATTGGTGCCGGGTGCGGGCGATGAGAAGCTCTCCCCGCAGGGCACGCCGGTGGAATGGACCGTCGAGGAAAGCTGGTTTTTCAAGCTCTCCGCTTACCAGCAACCACTGATCGATTACATCGAGGCCAATCCCGACTTCATCCAGCCGAACAGCCGCCGGAACGAAGTACTGCGTTTTATCGAGGGCGGGCTCAATGACCTGTCGGTTTCTCGCACCAGTTTCGATTGGGGCATCCCGGTGCCGGGCAGCGCGGGGCATGTGATGTATGTGTGGCTGGACGCACTTACAAACTATCTCACCGGGCTTGGCTATCCTGATGACACACCAGACATGGCCAAATTCTGGCCAGCCCACGTGCATGTCATCGGCAAGGACGTGGTCCGCTTTCACGCCGTGTATTGGCCCGCGTTCTTGCTGTCAGCTGGCTTGGCGCTGCCACGCCAGATATTCGGTCATGGCCATGTGCTGGCGCGCGGCGGCGAGAAAATGTCCAAATCACTGGGCAATGTTGTTGATCCGATTGCGTTGGTTGAGAAATATGGCGTCGATCAACTCCGCTATTTTCTGCTCCGTGAGGTCAGTTTTGGCCAGGATGGGACATATGGTGAGGACGCCATTGTAACGCGCTGCAACGCCGATCTCGCCAATAATTTGGGCAATTTGGCACAACGATCCCTTAGCATGATCGCTAAAAATTGCGGCGGGGTGGTTCCCAATTCAGGTGTTTTCACCAGCGAAGATAGCGCTCTGCTCGACGCCATCGCAGCGGCGCAGGAGGACGCGGTGAGCGCCTTTGCAACGCTTAATCTGAACGGAGCACTTGAGACGATCTGGGCAGCGGCGAGTGCGGCCAATCTCTATTTTGCGGACAATGCGCCGTGGGCATTGCGCAAAACTGACCCAGCGCGCGCCGACACTGTGCTCTACATAACTGCTGAGGCGGTCCGCCGCCTGGCCATCATGGCGAGCTGGGCGATACCGGATGGTTGCGGCGCATTGCTCGACCAGCTCGGGCAGGGGGTTGGCGCGCGCAGTTTCGCTGATCTCGCGATGCCGATGAATGCTGGTGTCGCGCTCCCCTCACCAAAGGGTGTGTTTCCGCGTTTGGATGCTGTCGCGGAGGGGGTACCGGCCTGATGCTGATCGATAGCCATTGTCATCTCAATTACGCAGGCCTGATCGAGCAACAGGGCGCGGTAATTGGTCGCGCTCGAGCTGCTGGCGTAACCGGAATGCTCAACATTTCGACGCGGGCCAGTGAGTGGGATGCGGTAATCGCAACTGCGGTCACACACCCGGATGTGTGGGCCAGCATCGGTATTCATCCGCATGAGGCGGACACGCATGCCGCCGTTGATACTGCGAGCTTGGCTGAGGCAGCTGCGCATCCGCGCGTCATCGCTATCGGCGAAACCGGCCTTGATTATTACTATGATAAGTCTGACCGCGAACGCCAACGCACCAGCTTTCGCAGTCATATTGTCGCCGCGCGAGAAACGGGTCTGCCGATCATCGTGCATACGCGCGACGCGGAAGACGACACGCTGGCGATCATGGGCGATGAGATGGGGAAGGGTTTCTATTCGGGCGTCATTCACTGTTTTACGGCGAGCCAGGATTTTGCTGAACGAGCGCTCGCGCTTGGCTTGTACATCTCGTTGTCGGGGATCGTGACATTTAAAAATGCGCGCGATCTGCAAGCCACTGCCATGACCATTCCCAGTGATCGATTGCTCGTGGAAACAGATTCTCCGTTTCTTGCCCCTGTCCCCAATCGCGGCAAGACCTGTGAGCCAGCTTTTGTAAGCGACACCGCGGCGTTCGTTGCCAATCTGCGCGGCGTAACTGTGGCCGTAATAGCCGAGCAAACTACGGCCAATTTCTTCCGCCTGTTTGCCAAGGCTGTGCCCGGTGAGGCCGCCCGATGAAGGCTCGCTTGCTAGGCTCAGGTACATCTTCCGGGGTGCCACGTCTTGGCAGTGAGGGTGTTGATTGGGGGAACTGTGACCCCGAGAACCCGCGCAATCGACGGTTACGGGCTAGCCTGATGATTGAAAGCGCGACAACGCGGATATTGATCGACACGTCGCCCGACATGCGGGAGCAACTGATCGCCGCTGGCGCGCCGCGTATTGACGCGGTGCTGTGGACGCATGAACATGCCGATCATGTCCATGGCATTGACGATCTTCGGCAGCTGTTTCTCGCACAAGGCAGGCCGGTGGCCTGCTACGCACGTCAACCCGCATGGGGGCGGATTACCAATCGCTTTTCTTATGCGTGGCAGGGGAATGGCCCCTATCCAGCGCTCCTTAGCGGCGGACCACTTACCGGCCCGCTGACAATCGGCGATATTCGGATCGAGTTTATCGACATGCCCCATGGCGGCATAACCTCTGCGGGGTTTGTGTTTACGTGTGGCGGCAAGCGTATTGGCTATGCCACCGATTTTCAGGCATTCACCGCGCCAATGCGGACTTTCTTCCGTGACCTCGACCTGTTCGTAGTCGACGCGCTGCGCCGCCGACCGCACCCGACTCACCCCCATCTGGAGTTGACGCTGGAGGGGGTGAATGCGGTGGCTCCAAAGCATGCGGTGCTCATGCACATGGACAGCAGCATGGATTATGCCACGCTCGCAGCGGAATTGCCGCAGGGTGTTGAACCTGGCTATGATGGGTTGGAGGCGGTGGTTTGATGGATGGGATGGTGACCCCCGGGATCGTTGCGACGGTCATCATGCTGGTCGTTGTGCTGGGCAGCATCATCGCGCGCCGACCGCCGGCTGGGCAGGTGCTACGCCATGTCGCTGGGTGGATTGCGGTTTTCGCAGTTGTTTACGGAGTGATGCTGTTCCGCAACGACATTGCCGCGCTGTGGGCACGAGCGCGGGCGGACATTAGCGGCGAGCCGATAGCGAGTGCCGATGGCTCTGCGATTACGCTGGCGATGGAGGATGACGGGCATTTCTGGGCGTCGGGATCGACCGAGGCAGGTTCGATCCGGTTTCTGGTCGATAGCGGTGCGACCACGACCATCTTGTCGGCCAGCGCGGCGCGGACATTGGGCGTTACCGTTGATGATGGGTTTCCGGTGATGGTGGATACCGCCAATGGACGGATAATGACGCGGCGGGCTGAGATTGGCCGATTGATGGTCGGGTCTATTGGCACTGGCAATCTGCCGGTGCTGGTTTCCGATGCTGACGACATCAATGTGCTGGGGATGAACTGGCTGAGCCGGATGGAAAGTTGGCAGGTGCGGGGGCGGGTCATGGAAATCCGGCCGCGGCAATGACGCGAGAATGAATCGCTTCATGGAAGTAGCCGAACGTTTTTCACAGCCCTACATTTAACATAATATATCTTATCGGACTTTGATATATGATACGACCAATCCCCCCTGCGCCGCATGACCTGGGCAGTCTTGCAACGATCATGACTGACCTGCGCAATCCCAATGGCGGCTGTCCGTGGGATCTGGAACAGAGTTTTGCGACGATCGCGCCCTACACGATCGAAGAGGCCTACGAGGTCGCCGACGCCATCGCCCGCGACGATATGCCTGGATTGTGCGACGAGCTTGGCGACCTGTTGCTGCAAGTGGTCTATCATGCGCAGATGGCTGCAGAAATCGGCGCATTCACCCTGAATGACGTCGTCGCCACCGTCTGCGCGAAGATGATCCGCCGCCATCCGCATGTCTATGCCGACGCGGATGGCCGGACCAGCGGCGGACAAACGGTCGCCTGGGAGGAGCAAAAGGCCGCCGAGCGCGGTGTGGGTGTCGGTGCGCTGGATGGCGTGGCCCGCGCCTTGCCGGCGTTGTTGCGCGCCCAAAAGCTGCAAAAACGGGCGTCGCGCGTCGGTTTTGACTGGCCCGATGCCAGCGGTCCGCGGGCCAAGATTGACGAGGAGCTGGCCGAATTGGCTGACGCCGCCGATGCTGACCAGCACACCCACGAGCTGGGCGATCTGTTGTTTTCCGTGGTCAACCTTGCTCGTCATCTCAATGTTGATGCCGAAGAAGCGCTTCGTGCCACAAATAGCCGATTTGAAACGCGATTTCGTGATGTTGAGGCACAGGCCGGTGATGCTCTATCGACGGCATCGCTCGATCAGCTGGAGCAATGGTGGATAGCGGCCAAGCTGCGCGAAGCTGGCGCGGCAAGCGCCTAACCAGGTAATTTGTCGAACCGGGCGCTATCGGCAAAGCTCAGCGTTACCTGATAGATGAGCTCAGCATCGGTCGCTTCACGGCTGATAATTTGCGCATGTCGATGAATCCAGCTGTGCCGCGCACCATCGCCAACCGGGATGATGAGCGTCCGTTCAACGGCGGTGCCCCCGAGGGCGTCCACCAAGCGGCCATGGAGTCCGGCCAGCCCGCTGCCATCCAGCGCGGATACGGCCACGGCGCTGCCACGGTCCGCGTCACGGTCCGCAAAGGTGAGAATATCTGCACGCCTATCTGCATCCAGCAGGTCGATTTTATTGTAGATTTCGAGGATCGGTGGCCCCTCCCCCTCGCCGATGCCGAGGCCCGCCAAAACGTCGATCACATCGGCGCGCTGCGCTTCGGTGTCGGGATGGCTAATGTCGCGGACGTGCAAGAGCAGATCGGCGCCCTCAACTTCCTCCAAGGTAGCCCGGAACGCGGCGACCAATTGGGTCGGCAGATCGGACACGAAGCCGACAGTGTCAGCAATAATGACCTTACCCACGCCGGGCACATCAATCTGGCGCATGGTCGGGTCCAGCGTGGCGAATAATATGTCTTCCGCCATGACGTCACTTTTTGTCAAGATATTGAATAAGGTCGATTTTCCGGCATTGGTATAACCAACCAACGCCACCACCGGCCAGGGCGCACGCCGCCGCCGTTCACGGTGTAGGCCGCGCGTCCGGCGCACATCGTCAAGCTGTCGCCGGAGTCGCGCCATCCGGTCACGGATCAATCGGCGGTCGGCCTCGATCTGGGTTTCACCGGGCCCGCCAAGGAAGCCGAAGCCGCCGCGCTGCCGCTCCAAATGGGTCCAGCTGCGCACCAGCCGCCCGACCTGATAGTCGAGATGCGCGAGCTCAACCTGCAACCTGCCCTCTGCTGTGGCGGCCCGCTCGCCAAAAATCTCCAGGATAAGCGCGGTCCGGTCGATGACCTTGCAACTCCACGCCGTCTCCAGATTGCGTTGTTGCACCGGGGTTAGTGCCGCATCGACGACCACCAGCTGAATCTTCTCATCGGTGATGAGCCCGCCAATATCGTCAACCTGCCCTTTGCCGAGCAAGGTCGCGGGCGATGGACGGCGGACCGGCACCGAGCGGCGCGCGAGCACCTGCAGGCCGATGGCGAGCGCGAGGCCCTCCGCTTCGTCCAACCGCCCGTCACGATCCCGCCGGATGGGCGCTGCGTGGCGCCCACGCGGCAAGTCTGGCACCAGCACTATAGTGCGGGCGCCGCGCGTAACTTCGATGTCGTCTGGATCAGCGGCGGTCAATCGAGCTCCGTCTCGCCTTCGCCGTCTTCGCCATTGCCGCTGCTCAGATCGACGGGGCCGCTTGGCTGCACCGTTGAGATGGCATGTTTATAGACCAGCTGGCTGGCGCGATCGCGTTCCAGCATGACGCAAAACAGGTCATAAGCGGCGATATCGCCCTGGAGCATCACCCCGTTGACGAGAAACATCGTCACCGGCTGCCCCGACTTTTGGACAGCCGACAGAAAGACTTCTTGCAGCAGTTTCGATTTATTATCGAAGGCGGCGAACGCCTCACGCATCGCTGTGCCGTCAAAGCCCGGGCCAGGCATGATCGTTGAAATTGCGTGCTTATACACCAGTTGTGACTGGCCATCGCGGCGCAGCAGCACCGAGAAATTATCAAACCAGGTGATTATCCCCTGAAGCTTGACGCCCTTTACCAGGAACATCGTCACCGGGGTTTTCGCGCGCCGCAACGCGTTCAGAAATACGTCTTGGAGATTGTTGGTTTTATTGGACATATTTGCCTCCATCATTGGCTATCAGCAAGTCCGGCGATCAGCCGGGCTCACACATGCAGTTTATTGCTATCATGAACAGCCGCGCTGACCAAGCCCCTGCCCACCGCAAAGGTGGCGAACTTTGCTCAGACGAGGCTAGCTGTCGTCGTCGTTGCGCGGATCGGCGAGGCCTAACAGCTTCAATTTACGGTGCAGCGCCGAACGCTCCATGCCGATGAACGTCGCAGTGCGCGAGACATTGCCGGCAAAACGGCGGATCTGAACGCGGAGATATTCGCGCTCAAACGCTTCACGCGCTTCGCGCAGCGACGCGCCCATCATGATCGTATTGGTCGTATCCTGCCGCCCTTCTCCCAACACTTCGGGCGGCAGCATGTCGATCTCAATACAGCTCAACCGGGCTTGTGGGGCGAGAATCATCACGCGTTCAATGACATTGCGCAATTGTCTGACATTACCTGGCCAGTTACACGCCTGTAGTGCGGCGAGCGCATCGGCGGAAATATCGGGGCAAGAAACCCGCCGGGCCGAGGCCTGGAGCGCCAAAAAATGACGGGCAAGGATGACGATGTCGCCGCGCCGTTCGGACAGCGGCGGTAGCATGACGGGGACGACGTTGAGCCGGTAATAGAGATCTTCGCGAAACCGCTTTTCGGCCATTTCCTCCGCCAAGTCGCGCGCGGTGGTCGACACAATCCTGACGTCGACATGCACCTGTCGGGTGCCGCCAATCCGGGTAAAGCTCTGTTCGGTGAGCACCCGAAGGATTTTACCCTGCGTTGTCAGCGGCATATCGGCCACTTCATCCAGCAACAGCGTGCCGCCATGGGCGCGTTCAAGCAGACCCGGCTGGGCGCCGCCGCCATCTCGCTCCACCCCGAACAGCTCAGCCTCAACCGTATCGGGCTCCATGCTGGCACAGGCCAGCACGACAAAGGGGGCATCGGCGCGCCCGCTCCAGCTGTGGAGCAGCCGGGCGGCGACCTCTTTGCCGACCCCAGCGGGACCGGTGATGAGCACCCGGCTGCCAGTCGCGGCCACGCGTTTCAGGGTCGCGCGGACATTATTCGTCGCCGGACTGACGCCGTGGAGCTCGTCGGTTTGGCCAAGCTGCGCCTTGAGGTCTTCATTTTCCTGCCGCAGCCGGTGCGTTTCCGTGGCGCGGCCGATGAGGTAGATGAGCCGCTCGGCCTCAAACGGCTTTTCAATAAAGTCGGCGGCCCCGCGCCGGAT
>JANOPV010000252.1:0-4028 GCA_031422035.1 Sphingomonas sp.
GACCGGCGCATTGAACCCGGCCCGCTTTCGCGGTTCGGATGCCGAGTTCAATATCGGCACTGCCGTCGGTGCCGTGCAGTCGCTGCCGCCTGGCGTTTACATCGCGATGAATGGCCGCATCTGGGATCCGGCGAAAGTGAAAAAGAATGTTGCTGCAAATCGATTTGAACCGATTTAATATAGCCAGCCCTGTAAATAATCCTATTACGTACTAGCCTTATGGCCGAACCCAGCTTAGGAGCGCCCGCGAGCGCGATGAATCATTAGTCTGCGAGATGAATAAAATTAAACCATCATCGTGCTGAGCGCAGATGACATACGAGTGAATTGCGTCGCAGGCCTATCGCTCTCTTGAGCGCTCCTGCGGGTTAAAACACAACACGACAAAATCAAAGCCCGGTCGCGGTCACCGTGCAGACCACATCAAAACTCAGATTGCCGCCATTGGGCAATGTAGGAATGGCCACGCCCGCCACAATATTTGCCAGCGGTACGTTGGCAACGCCATTCACCACACCGCCAGGACATTGCGCGCCACCCGTAGCCGTGCATACCGATGGCGTATTACAAGCCAATCCGCTTCCAACAACGTCTTGAAAGATCGCACCATCGGCTGAGTTAGGACCTGCGTTTGCGACATTGATCGTATAAGTCGTTGTCGTGTTTGAAATACGCGTGGCTACACCATCGGTTTTCGTAACGCTTAGATCGGCAATGCCATAGCAAATTCTTACAGCACCGTTACGACCGCTGCCACCGCCCGCTGTGCCCGCCGTTAGCGATGTATTCGTAGCCGTGGCGCCAATAAACGAACCGCCACCACCGGGGAATTGCCCTTCAGGGCCGCCACCACCCCCAGAGTAACCGCC
Source organism: Sphingomonas sp. (assembly GCA_031422035.1). GTDB lineage: Bacteria > Pseudomonadota > Alphaproteobacteria > Sphingomonadales > Sphingomonadaceae > Sphingopyxis. The sequence goes on from JANOPV010000252.1 coordinate 870, forward strand.
ACCGCCGCCGGATTCACGATTGTCGGCACCACCGCCGCCACAGATACCGAAGCCGCCGTCGCCGCCTACGAAATCGGCACCCGGGTCTCGCAATCCGCCGATGCCACCCGCAGCACCTGCAATTGCACATCGGGCGCCGCCGCTTGGTCCGGCATGGGCCGGTGCGATGGCACCAAAATCATCACTGGTTCCGCCTGCACTCAAAAAACCGCCGCCGCCCGCACCGCCGTCACCGGTTTGACAGGCAAGGGTCTGGGCACCGTCCGGCATTTCACCAAATTGTCCTCCCGCGCCAGCAATACCGCCCAGACCACCAAGATTACAATCCGCACCTGCCGGATTACCGCTATTGCCGCCGTCATTCGTTGCCGTGGCCGCTCCACCATTGCCGGTGTTGTCGTCGCCACCACCACCACCAGCAACTACCGCTAGAGTCGCAGTGAGGTATGCCCCCGATGCACCACCGCCGCCAGATTCAAAATCCCCGGTCAAACCGGCATAGCCGGGAATAACCGTCACGGTTTGTCCCGGCGTCACCGTAAAGGTGCCTTGTATGCTTGCGCCGGTGCCACCAGTAAAAGCCGCGCTGCCAGTTGCCACACCGCCATCAGCACCGACTGCAATGATACGGATGGTCGTGATGTTAGCCGGCACGATAAAGGTGCTCGCTGTGCCAGTGCGACTTGCGGCACCGGTATCGGAAAACAAGGTTGAGGTGCCCAAGTTCAAAGGGCAGGCAGGCGGTGTTACCGCCGCCGCCATCGCGTTACTCAGAGGAATAACAAATAGTAAAGTACTCAGCGCGAGTAGAGTTTTGCGCATGCTCTTCCCGGTGGTGCTTTGTTTATCAGTACGCATAATTAAAACCCTATAAAAATACTGGCGCCAATTAATACACACCGGTCAAATTCAAGAACCATCCTTCATGATCAAAAGCCAGCGATGTCAGTTGATCGCTAAACTCCGTAAAGTTATAGCCAACGCCAACACGAAAGTTTTCGTTGATATGGCGATCAACGGCAATCAACCAGCCTTGGCGTGTGCCGTCATCTTCAACGGTGTTCAGCCAGCGATATTCCAGCAATCCGTCCCATTTATAAGTCGTTTGATATCGCACCTGCCCTGCCATGAAATTGGCGGTGCTATCAAACCACGGACCCGCGGCACGTGTTAAGCGCGCTTCGCCGTGGCGATGCGCCAATTGTCCGGCAAACCAGGTGGCATCGATATGACCGTTGCCAGTTCCAAGGTCGCGCCACAGTCGCGCCACCAGCCGCCCATGCGCTTCGGGTCCGGCCTTGGTGAAATCGGGTAGCGACGATGCCGACCACAGCCGCCGCACGCTGGCGCTGCCGGAAACCAGCTCCATAGCGTCGGCATCGCCCTGCATCCGGCGCAACACCGCGAGATCGGTCGCTTCGGGCGCGGGGCGCAGCGCCGGGTCGGGCGGCGGCGCTTCGAGCCCGGCGATCAGCGCTGACACGCTGTCCATGTCGGGCGAGGGATTGCGCCAGTAGAGCCAGTCGATCGGCGGAAAACGATGCTCGGTGATCGCTTCGACTTCCTCGTCAGTGAACGCCGCCTCGCTGCCGATCGACCCGAAAGTTCCATCGCGCTGGTGCCGTCCGGCACGTCCGGCGATCTGCGCCATTTCGGGGATGGTCAGGCGACGCTGACGCACCCCGTCGAACTTGTTGAGGCTGGCAAAGGCGACATGGCCGACGTCGAGGTTGAGTCCCATGCCGATGGCATCGGTGGCGACGAGAAAATCGACCTCGCCCGCCTGGAACATCGCCACCTGTGCGTTGCGGGTGCGGGGGCTGAGCGCCCCCATCACCACCGCCGCACCGCCCGAGAACCGCCGCAACGCTTCGGCGATCGCATAGACTTCCTCGGCAGAGAAGGCGACGATCACCGATCGCGGCGGCAGCCGCGACAGCTTCTTTGGGCCTGCATAAGATAGCGTAGAAAAGCGCGGACGACCGATGATGTCGGCTTCGGGCAGCAGGCTCCTCACCACCGGGGCGAGCGCGCCCGAACCGAGGATCATCGTCTCCTCGCGACCGCGCGCATACATCAGCCGCGAGGTGAAGACATGACCGCGCTCGCGATCCTGCCCGATCTGCGCCTCGTCGAGCGCAACGAAAGCAACATCGCGCGCGCCGTCCGCTGCTTGGCCGTCCTGTGCGGTGGCCAGTAGCGGCATCGCCTCCGCCGTACACAGCAGGTATCGCGCCGTTTCGGGCCATATTCGCTCTTCGCCAGTGACCAGCGCCGCCGCATGGGCACCGCGCGCCTTGACCACCCGGTCATACACCTCGCGCGCCAGCAGGCGCAGCGGAAAGCCCATCATCCCGCTGGTGTGGCCGAGCATCCGCTCGACCGCGAGGTGGGTTTTACCGGTGTTGGTGGGACCGAGAACAGCCGACAACGGCGAGCGGGAAAAGCGCGACATGGCGCCCTGATTGCCGGTGAACGCGGCGGCGGCAAGCGGAAAAGCGGTGCCCGTCCGGGCGATATGTGCCGAAGCGAGTCAAGCCGTTGAAATCGCGCGACCAAGTGTTGCGAAAGTGAATGCGGCCTATGTCTCCGCATTTCATCGCGCCCAGCGGGGCGGCTGCCGCACTTTGGCCGCCGCGGTCGCGACTTAAATTGACATTAACCACCCTTGCTTACAGGAAATGCGTCGGGAGAGGTCGCAAGGTCCGGTTTGGCACCGGTCCCGATAGACGGTGCCAGCGAGAAGACCTTCGGGGGTCGCATTTTTGTTTAGAACAGCTGCACAGGATTCGTATCGCGAAAGTGCGCCGCAAGGTGTTGCTGCTCTGTCGCTGTCGCAGGCAATCCCCGCCTCACGCCCCGCCGAACCCACCGCTCCCAATTGGCGCGATCGCATCGCCGATATCGAATGGACGCCCGATCTTGGCCATGACATCGGCTCGCGGACATGGTGGCGCGGTTTCACTACCCTCGCGCTGCTGGTCGGCACCGCCACTGCCGCATGGCCGGGTATTCGCCCGGTCGAGGCGATGGCCGCGCCGATGCCCGCCGACGACTGGGATCAGGCCCGATCGCTCACCATCGCGCCGCTGGCATGGGGCGGCGATACCGGGCGTCGCATGGCCGCGACCGACGCGGTCCAGCCGCTCGCCGTCGCGC
>JANOPV010000253.1:0-2651 GCA_031422035.1 Sphingomonas sp.
GGGAAATAGCCGCCCTTGGCGCGTGGGCGGTGGCCCATATTGCCGCTTTCGTAGCGGGTGCCGCTGTTGGTCGGCAGTTCGACATCATCGAGCCGGTAAAAGCTGGTTGCATAGCTGGTGTCGAATTCGACGCTGTCGAACATGAAGAATTCGGGTTCAGGGCCGATATAGATGGTGTCGCCAAGGCCAGTGGATTTGAGATAGGTTTCGGCGCGCTTGGCGGTCGTGCGCGGGTCGCGGGCATAAAGGGCGCCGGTCGATGGTTCGACGATGTCGCAGAACAGGATCATCATCGGCGTCGCGCTGAACGGATCGATATAGACCGCGTCCAGATCCGGCTTCAGGATCATGTCGCTTTCGTTGATCGCCTTCCAGCCTTCGATTGACGATCCGTCGAACATCAGGCCGTCGGTCAGCTCATCCTCACCAATCACGTTCGCGCACATGGTCAGATGGTGCCAGGCGCCCTTGGGATCAGTGAAGCGGACATCGACCCATTCGATTTCCTCGTCTTTGATGCGCTTCAATATGTCCTGCGGTGTGTTCGCCATGATGATTGTCCCTCATTAGTTTTTGTTGTCATGTTTCGATCGTGCCGCAGCCGCCGACCCGATGCGAGTGCGGCGGCGCGGACGCTGGTCGGGAATCGTGCGATCAGATCGCCTCGCTGTCGCGCTCCCCGGTGCGGATGCGCAATGCTGATTCGATATGGCTGACGAAAATCTTGCCATCGCCGATCCGACCGGTTTGTGCGGCCTGCGCGATGGCCTCGACCACGCGGGCGGCCTGGGCATCGTCAACGACGACCTCCAGCTTCACCTTGGGTAAGAAATCGACGACATATTCAGCGCCGCGATAGAGTTCGGTATGGCCCTTTTGGCGGCCAAAGCCTTTGGCTTCGGTCACGGTAATGCCGGACACGCCGACTTCGTGCAGCGCTTCCTTTACCTCGTCGAGCTTGAAAGGTTTGATGATCGCTTCGATCTTTTTCATAATATCCCCATCATCCGGTCGTTCAGGTCCCCGGTTGGCGGTTTCCTGGCAGGCGCGCGGCGGTAGACGGCAGATGCCCCCGTCGGCTTATGCAATGATATTCAACTATCGTGCCATTTTGCGCAAGCATGCGGATGCGCGAGTCGTGATGCGCACCATCTGCAACATTTGCCGCCATTTAAGGCAAAAGCCGCCGTTTATGCCTGATTTTCAGGCAGGCTTGCGCGGCGCCTCTCAAAAACCTGGCTGATCGATTCCCGCTGGGCTCCGCGTGAAAATCTCGCAGCCGGTTTCGGTGATGCCGATGCTGTGCTCATATTGTGCCGACAGGCTGCGGTCGCGGGTGACCGCCGTCCAGCCGTCGTCGAGCACCTTCACCCCGGCCTTGCCCAGGTTAATCATCGGTTCGATGGTGAAAAACATGCCGGGGCGCAGCTCCGGGCCGGTGCCGGGCCGCCCGGCATGGACGATTTCGGGCACATCATGGAACAACCGCCCCAGTCCGTGGCCGCAAAAATCGCGCACCACGCCATAGCGCTGCCGCTCGGCATGGCTTTGGATTGCATGGCCAATGTCGCCAACAGTGTTGCCGGGCTTCGCCTGTTCGATGCCGAGCATCATGCACTCATAGGTCGCCTCGACCAGCCGCCGGGCCTTGAGCGGGACATCGCCGACCAGGAACATCCGGCTGGTGTCACCGTGCCAGCCATCGACGATCACGGTGATGTCGATATTGACGATGTCGCCGTCTTTCAGCGCTTTGGCGGACGGGATGCCGTGGCAGACGACATGGTTGATCGAGATACAGCTGCTATGCGCGTAGCCGCGATAGCCAACCGTTGCCGGCACTGCGCCAGCGGCCAGCACGAAATCCTCAACCAGCCGGTCGAGTTCCTCGGTAATCGCGCCAGGTACGACATGCGGGACCAGCATATCAAGCGCAGCCGCGGCAAGCGCGCCCGCAACCCGCATGCCGACAAAGCCTTCCGGGCCGTGCAGTTTGATAGTTCCGTCACGATAAGCGGTGTCAGTGGGTGCGGCGAGGGCATAGCTGTACATGCGCGCTGCATAGCATCGCTCGCGCCGCTTTGCGAGCCGCGACCGACTTGCTATGCCGCCGAGATGACCGAACCGCTCCCCCGCACCTACACCGCCGCGCTTGCCGTGATCGGTGATGAAATTCTCTCTGGCCGGACACAGGATAAAAATGTTGCGCAGGTCGCGACCTGGCTCAACGTGCAGGGGATCCAACTGCGCGAAGTGCGCGTGGTGCCTGATGTCGAGGAAGAAATTGTCGCGGCGGTCAACGCGCTGCGCGTGCGCTACGATTATCTGTTCACCACCGGCGGCATCGGCCCGACCCATGATGATATTACGGTGGACGCAATCGCCGTCGCGCTGGGCGTTCCGGTGGTCCACCACCCCGATGCGGTGGCGATCCTTGAGCATTATTATGAAACGCGCGGCGGCATCAACGACGGGCGTTTGCGCATGGCGCGGGTCCCCGAGGGCGCGGCGCTCATCCCCAACAAAATGTCGGGCGCGCCGGGCATCCACATCGGCAACATCTACATCATGGCCGGGGTGCCGCACATTACCGCAGGGATGCTTGATGCGCTGACCGGCACGCTGGAGGGCGGGTTGCCCGTGCAGTCGGT
>JANOPV010000254.1:0-1950 GCA_031422035.1 Sphingomonas sp.
TCCGACTTCATCGAGGAAGGCAAGCGCGTGGCAGATTGGCTGGTAGCTAATGCCGGTGGCAAAACCAGGATCCTGCAATTGGAAGGCACCACCGGTTCGTCGCCTGCCAATGACCGCAAGAAGGGTTTTGACGACGTGATCACGGCAAACCCGGCCTTCACCATCCTTGCCTCGCAGACCGGCGATTTCGCCCGCGACAAGGGCCGTCAAGTGGCCGAAACGCTGCTGCAGGCCCACCCCGATGCGGATATCATCTATGCCCATAACGACGAAATGGCGATTGGTGCCATCTCGGCGGTTGAGGCGGCTGGCAAAGTTGCAGGCAAGGACGTGATCATCCTATCGATCGACGGCGGCAAGGAGATTGTCCAGTTGATCATCGACGGCAAGGTCGCGGCGGTTTGCGAGTGCAGCCCGCTTTTCGGCCCCAAAGCGTTCGACACGGCAGTGGCCTATGCGAATGGCGAGGCGATCCCGGCCAAGCTGATCAACCCGGACCGCTTCTATGACATCACCAATGCGGCCGATAGCCTGGCGACGGCTTACTGACCCAGAACAGGTGCGGCTCGCGAAAGCGCGCCGCACCTGCACGCTCCGTGCACCCTTTCCACGCGGCATGGTTTCCTCCCCGCGGCAGACAGGGCCACGGTGCGTGCGCCGTCATTGATGGAATCCGTTTGCCCCGGCTTGACCGCCGCGACCCTCGGGGTGTCACCTTTACGCCCGTTCCGCCTTCAACATCTGGAAGATCATGCCGCCAACCCTTCTGTCGATGCAGTCCATCAACAAAACCTTCGGGTGCACCGCCGCGCTTACCGATGCATCGCTCGTGGTGGAACCCGGCGAGGTCCATGCGCTGATCGGTCAGAACGGTGCTGGAAAATCGACATTGATCAAGGTGCTGACCGGCTATCACCGCAAGACTTCGGGCGAGGTGGCGTTCGAAGGCCGCCCTTTCGAGGCTGCGTCGCCGCGCGCTGCGCAGGACGCCGGCATCAGCACGATCTATCAGGAAATCAACCTGGTGCCACAACGCTCGGTGGCCGAAAACATCTGTCTGGGGCGCGAGATGCGGCGGTTCGGGCTACTCGACTGGGCGGCGATTCGGGCCGAGGCGCGGCGGCTCTTGGCGCGGTTCAACCTTGACCTCGACGTGGACCAACCGCTGTCGCAGCTGTCGACCGCGACGCAGCAGATGGTGGCCATCGCCCGCGCCGTGGGGTTTTCGGCGCGGCTTGTCATCATGGACGAGCCGACCTCATCGCTGGACGACCGCGAGGCGCAGGTGCTGTTCACAGTGATCCGGGGGCTAAAAGCCGAAGGAATTTCGGTGATCTTTGTCAGCCACAAGCTGGACGAGCTTTATCAAGTCTGCGACCGCGTAACCATCATGCGCGACGGGCGCACCGTGCGGGTCACCCGGATTGACGAAACCGACAGGCTCGATCTGGTTTCGACCATGCTGGGCCGAGATGTTGCGCGGACCGAAGGCCGCGCGACCGGTTTTGGCCTGCCGGGGCGACCGCGTGGTGCGACTGTTCTGCGGGCCAGCGGCCTGTCGGACGGGCGGCATGTCCGCAGGGTCGATCTTGCAGTGGCCGAAGGCGAGATCGTCGGGCTTGCGGGGCTTCTGGGCGCGGGCCGGTCGGAAACCGCGCGGTTGATCTTTGGCGACACTCCGGCGCGCTCAGGCACCATGAACCTTTCAGATCGTCCCTATCGCCCAAGTCAACCCGCTGATGCGATCCGTGCAGGGATGGGGTTCTGCACCGAGGATCGCAAGATCGAAGGCATTGTGCCCGACATGAGCGTAGCCGACAACATGATGCTGGCCCTGCGCCCGGCGCTGGGCCGCACCGGCATCGTCGACGAGGCGCGCCAGCGCGAAATCGTGGCCCGCTTTATCGCGGCGCTCGGGATCAAGTGCACCGGCCCGGGCCAGAAGATCCG
>JANOPV010000255.1:0-3862 GCA_031422035.1 Sphingomonas sp.
AGCGCAGCGAAGTTGCTCCGCAGCGGCTGGGCATCGGCAAGCAAGCTACGTAGCCGGGCAATCGCCGTATGACTGGTCAGCTCCAGCTGCTCTTCGGGGTCGATCCAGCGGCGGATCGCGTTTTCCACCTGCGCGCTGTTCAGCCGGAAATGGATCCACCCCATGCCGAGTCCATCGGCGCGCATCGCGGCGGTGATAGTCAACAGGGCCTGCGCCTGCGCAACCTCCGCACCAGCCGCTGCTGCCTCCAGCGACGCAATCACCGGCGCGAGGCTCAATACCTTATCGGCATGGTCGGCGGTCAACCGATTGGCAGCATCCGACACCTCGGCAGGATCGTCGAGCGCATCGGGAAACAGCGCCGCCATGGTCCGCGTGTGCGCCGCCGCCCTTGCCAATGCGCCGACCGTGGCGATTTGCCCAATGGCGTTCAACTGAGCCGCATAAAGCTCCAGCCGCTCAGCCTTTTCGGCCAGGCGAAAGCGGATTGAGGTCGCCCAGCCAATGTCGGTCCGTCCATCCATGTCATAACCGACCCAGCTGGCAAATCGCAGCGGCATGGGCCGCACGCTGCGCCATCCTTGCGGCCAATGCGCGGCGGCGACCTCCAATATGATCGCATTCAGCCGATCCCGCGCCACCCCGGCCCGCTTGATGGCCGCCATCGCGGCGGAATGCTCGCTTTCCAGGGTAATGACGCTGTCCGCCCCGGTATCGCCAGCCGCTTCGCCATCGACCAAGGCGATCACCGTCGCCGTTGCCGCCCGGTTGAGCAGGAATGTCGGGTGCGCGGTGAACACCGCATGCAGGAACGGCGTTTCCCAGCGCGCGCGAAAGGCATGGAGGTCGCCCGACGTCGCGCTATCGGTCACAATCGCCCTGAACCGCGCTAGATTGTCTGCGGTATCCAGCGGCGCCAGCAAATCGACAAGATGATCGGCACGCGCGCGCAGCGAATCCTGCTCTAAAGCGCAAACCAGCGTCTCGATGGTGTCGAGCGTCGCCGCGCCGCTCTCAATCGTCCGTGACAGGTCGAGACTCAGCTGAAACACCGGGTTGAACAGCGGTGTTTCGGCGGTGTGAACATGGTGCGCCTGAAGCCTTTCTGATAAGGCGGCGGGGGTGAGGGCTATGGTCATCGGCCTAATGCTCCAAGGGCAACCGCGACCGCCCCTAATGGTCCCGCCAGATCGCCCAGCGCGGGCGGCCCGATCATCGCGGCGAGTGCGTCACTATCCAGGTCGGGATAATAGCCACCGAGCAGCGCGGGTAACTTTGCAACCGCCGCGTCGCGCACGTGGATCAGGCCGAGCCCGGCTCCACCGCCAATCAAGATGCGCTGCGGCGCAAAACTGTGGATCAGCGTCGCCAAAAATCCCGCCAGATCATGCGCCACAAACGCCCAGTGCGGCTGGTCAGCGGCCACCGTCTCTGCGGCCTGCCCAAATCGCGCCGCCAAAGCCGGCCCGGACAACACCCCTTCAACGCAATCGCCGTGAAAGGCGCACACACCCGCAAAGTCATCACCCGCCGCGCGTTTCAAACTGATATGGCCCAGTTCGGGGTGCAGCCGCCCATGGATTGGTTGGCCGTTGACCAGCACCCCGCCGCCAACGCCGGTGCCGATGGTCAGATAGACTAGACTGGTGGTGCCTACTCCCGCACCCCAGCGTGTTTCGGCCATCGCCGCACCATTGACGTCGGTGTCAATGGCGACAGGGCAGGGGAAGCGATCGGCGAAGCGTGACGCAATCGCCGTGCCCGTCCAGCCCGGCTTTGGCGTCGTGCGGATATGGCCATAATCGGGCGCGGCGGGGTCCAGCGCAACCGGACCAAAGCTAGCAATACCAATGGCGTCAAACCGCCCCGCTTCCCACCAGTGGCCAAAGACTGGCAGCAGCCCAGCAAATGTCGTCGTTGGGTCGCCAGTCGGAACCCGGCATTCGTCGACAATTTTGCCGTCGACCCACAGCACGGCAATCGCTTTTGTGCCGCCCAGTTCGAGCCCGGCAATCCGTCCGCTTTCGCCCGCCATTGGCCCGCCCCATCCAGTTGCACATTCTGCAACTTACGCAAACATGCTGCGCTGCATCACAAAGTTGCGGCTAACGTCTTTTGCGCGCAATGCAACTGCGCTTTGGCTTTGCGGCGGCAAATCGGGGTCACAATCGTCCAGCGCGCCGTCGCAGCAATGACAAGGTTGCGCAGCGGCAACATTATATTTCACGCTTGCTCACTGCCGCTCATTGGATATGGTCCATCGATCCAGTTTCAAGACCAAGGACATCCGATGAGCGATCTCGATTTCGGGCTCGGTGAGAATGCCGACATGATCCGCGATACCACGCGGCGGTTCGCTACCGAACAGATCGCCCCGCTCGCCAAACTCATTGATGCTGAAGATTGGTTCCCACGCGACGAACTGTGGCCAGCAATGGGCGCGCTCGGCCTCCATGGCATGACCGTCGATGAAGCTGATGGCGGCCTCGGCCTTGGCTATGTCGAACATGTTATTGCCGTTGAAGAAGTCTCTCGCGCCAGCGCCTCGATCGGGCTTTCTTACGGCGCGCATTCCAACCTCTGCATCAACCAGATTCGCCGCTGGGGCAGCCCAGAGCAGAAGGCGCAATATCTGCCGGGGCTTATTTCTGGCGCGCACGTCGGCAGCCTTGCCATGTCCGAAGCGGGCGCCGGGTCCGATGTGGTGTCGATGAAGCTGAAGGCCGACGCCGTGCAGGGTGGATACGTCCTCAACGGCACCAAATTCTGGATCACCAACGCGACCTATGCCGATACGCTGGTCGTCTATGCCAAAACATCTCCCGACGCCGGATCGCGCGGCATCAGCGCCTTCCTCATCGAAAAGAATATACCCGGCTTTAGCATCGGCCAGAAAATCGACAAGCTCGGCATGCGCGGTTCACCAACAGCGGAACTCGTTTTCCAGGATTGCGAAGTGTCCGAAGACCAGATCATGGGCCCGCTGCACGGCGGCGTCGGCGTGCTGATGTCCGGCCTCGATTATGAGCGCGTCGTCCTCGCGGGGCTGCAACTCGGCATCATGCAGGCCTGCCTCGATGTCGTCATTCCCTATGTGCGCGAACGCCAGCAATTCGGCAAAGCCATCGGCAGTTTCCAGCTGATGCAGGCCAAGGTCGCTGACATGGTCGTCGCGCTGAATTCGGCGCGCGCCTATGTCTATACCGTCGCCAAAGCGTGCGATGCCGGCAAAACCACGCGCCACGATGCCGCCGGCGCGATACTGCTGGCGAGCGAAAGCGCCGTCAAAGTCGCGGGCGAAGCGATCCAGGCGCTCGGCGGCGCAGGCTACACCAAGGACTGGCCCGTCGAACGCTATTGGCGCGACGCCAAATTGCTCGACATCGGCGCTGGCACGAATGAGATACGGCGCATGCTGATCGGGCGGGAAGTGATCGGGGCGTGATCGCGCGCGGATTGATCCATCACATCGACTTGACCGTGACCGACCTCGCACGGTCGCGCGCATTCTATGACGCGGTATTATGCTTTTGCGGCTATCGCCGGGCTGCCGACCATGATCGTGGGACCGATTGGGATTGGCAGGGCGATGGGCCGTTCCATTCTGTCGGCATTCAGCTGGCAAAAGGCGCAGGGGCCGAACGCCTGCACGACCGATACGCGCCGGGCTTGCATCACCTTGCCTGGACTGCGGCTGACCGGAACGATGTCGGCGCGCTGTATACCTTGCTACAAAGTATCGGCGCAGAAATCCTTGATCCGCCAGCGGCTTATCCCCGCTACGGGCCCGCCTATTACGCTCTGTTCTTCTCGGATCCCGACGGGATGAAACTTGAATTCGTCAGTGGTGCAACAGGAGTGG
>JANOPV010000256.1:0-4130 GCA_031422035.1 Sphingomonas sp.
TTGAGACCACAGCGCTGGGCGCGGCGATTTTGGCGGCGGCGGGGATCGGGCTCTATCCGGATGTTGCAACCGCAGCCGCAGCGATGCGCGGGGCCTCGATGACGTTTACGCCCGCAATGACCAGCGGCGTGCAGGCGCGCCGGTTAATGGGCTGGCGGACAGCGATGGATAGGGTACTCGGGCGTACATCTGTTTCGGGGGAACATGTTTACCGCCCCTCAAAAATCGATGGCGATACCCTTTAGCTCCCAGTCGCCATAGCGGACGGGGTCAGGGCGACCCTTTTCGATCAGCCCCTTGAATTCGACTGCCTTGGGTTCTGGCACCGGATCGTTGGTCCAGTGCGCGGGCGGCGTCACGCCAGGTGGGCGGGTTACAGCGCGGGGGGTGGGGTGTTCCGACATGCAAATTAGATATGTCTTGATGCGGCGCTTAACAAGCTACTGATGCAGTTGCCCTCATCCCTCCCACCCCCTAACGCGCGCCTATGTCCACGCCGCCCTCCATCCCGTCATCCGAAATCCCCGGCCTCGCCGTGCGCCGTGCCGCCTTGAAACTGCTTGATGCGGTAATCCGGCTGGGGCAACCGATGGACGCCGTCGCCCCCAACGCCACCCGCGGGCTCCCCGCGGCCGACCGCGCCTTTGCGGTCGCCATCGCCAGTGAAGTGTGCCGCTGGCTGATCGACCTCGACGCGCTGATCGACGGCGCGACTGCGCAGATCCTGCCGGACGATGCCAAGGCCCGGATGGTGCTTCGGATCGCGCTGGCCCAGGCGCTCCGGCTCAAAACCGCACATCATGCCGCCGTCGCCACTGCCCTCCCGCTGGTTGTCGGTGGTCCGCGCCGCCTCGTTCACGGTGTGCTGGGCGCGCTGCTGAGACAAAGCGCGACCCTGCCGCCGGTGCCCACCCTGCCCGCCGAGGTCGCTGCACGCTGGACGGTGGCGCATGGTGAAACCGTTGTCGCCGCTGCTGCTGCTGCGCTCGCTACCCCGCCACCGCTCGATCTCAGCTTGCGCGATCCAACCCATACCGCTGGTCTCGATGGCATCTCCCTGCTTCCCGGCCACCTGCGGCTCCCACGCGGCGGCGATGTGGCCGCACTCCCGGGCTATACCGATGGCAGCTGGTGGGTGCAGGATCTCAGCGCCTCGATCCCTGCGCGCTTATTTGGCGCTGGTCGTGGCCGCACCGTGCTCGACATTGGTGCGGCACCGGGCGGCAAAACCATGCAGCTCGCGGCGGCTGGCTGGGCGGTCACGGCGCTCGATGCCTCGGCGCGCCGCCTCCAGCGTCTGTCCGCCAATCTCGACCGCACGAAATTGAGCGCAGAAATCCTCCGCGCCGATGCCCGCGCGCTGCCCGATGACCGCAGCTGGGATGCGGTGTTGCTCGACGCGCCGTGCACCGCCACCGGCATTTTCCGCCGACACCCCGATGTCCTCCACAGCGTCGCCGCCGTCGACATTGCCGACCGCGCCGCGCTGCAGATCGACCTGCTCGATGCTGCTGCGCGGGCAACGACGCCGGGCGGCACATTGGTTTATGCCGTCTGTTCGCTGGAGCCAGAGGAAGGGCGGGACCAGATCGCGGCGTTCCTAATGCGGCACGCGGACTGGCGTGTCGCGCCGGTCGCCGCGTCCGAATTGCCCACTGACATCCCGCCAACCGCCGACGGCTGCGTTGCCATTTTGCCGGGTATGCTGGCGGATGCCGGCGGCATTGACGGCTTCTTCATCGCGCGGCTGGTGCGGATTGCCTGATTGACCGTCCCCCAGCGCAAGCGCTGGTGGTTACTCAATCATCCTCGAACCGCTGGCTTTCGTCGGCCAAGTCACTGAATTTCGTCGTTCGCGCTTCAAAATGCAGCCGCACTTTGCCGGTCGACCCGTGCCGCTGCTTGGCGACAATCAGTTCCGAGATACCCTCAGCCTTATCAAATTCCGCTGCCCATTTTTCCCAGATCGCCTGCTTGTCGGGCTCGCTATGCGGATCGATCGGACGATAGGGTTCGCCCATTTTCAGATAATAATCTTGGCGGAACACGAACAGGACCATGTCGGCATCCTGCTCGATGGAGCCAGATTCGCGTAGGTCGGACAATTGCGGGCGTTTATCATCGCGGCTCTCGACCGCACGGCTCAGTTGGGACAATGCCAGCACCGGCAGGTTCAGTTCCTTCGCCAGCGTTTTCAGCCCTCGGCTGATCTCGGAAATTTCCTGCACCCGATTGCCGTCACCCCTGCCAGTCCCCTGCAACAGCTGGAGATAATCGACGATAATCACACCAACACCGTGCCGACGGACCAGTCGCCGGGCGCGGGTGCGCAAAGCGGCGATGGTCAGCGCAGGCGTATCATCAATAAACAGCGGCAGGTTCTGAAGCCGCGCCGATGCCTCTGACAGTGCATCGAAATCGCCATGGCTGATCCGTCCGGTGCGCAGCGCCTCGCTCGAAATGCCCGATTGTTCGGCCAGGATACGGGTCGCCAACTGATCAGCAGACATTTCTAGGCTGAAAAATGCCGCCTTTGCCCCCTGTTTTTTTTCGTCAGGGATGCCGTCAAGCTCCTCGCGCTGCCAGCGATCAGCGGCGGCAAAGGCGATGTTGGTGGCGAGCGATGTTTTGCCCATGCCCGGGCGGCCCGCAAGGATCAGCAAATCGGAGGCGTGCAGCCCGCCAATTTTGCTGTTCAGCGACACCAGCCCTGTGGTCACGCCGGACAGATGCCCGCCCGAATTCAGCGCCTTTTCAACGCCAGCTATGGCGACTTTGGCAGCAGCGGCAAAACTGCGCGCCTGGCCCAGTTCCGCTTCACCGCCCGACACGCGGTAGAGCGCGGTTTCCGCCGCCTCGATCTGCGCCGCGGGGTCAACCGCTTCGGACGTGTCCATCGCCGATTCGACCAGCGTGCGTCCGACCCCAACCAGCTCGCGCAGCAGCGCCAACTCGTGAATCTGCCGGGCAAAGTCGCGTGCGCCGATCAGGCTGGCACCTGAGCCGGTCAGTTGCGCCAAATAGCCCGGTCCGCCCAGGCTGCGCATGCCTTCGTCAGCCTCGAAATACGGCTTCAGTGTGACCGGATTGGCCAGCATATTGCGGCCAGTAACATCACAGAGACGCTCAAAAATCCGACCGTGCAGGGGCTCGAAAAAATGCTCCGAGGTCAGCTGGACCGGCAAATCCTCCAGCACTCGGTTGTCGATCAGGCACGCGCCGAGAAACGCCGCCTCGGCTTCCAGATTCGCGGGCAGACGCGCCTCATCGCGCGCGGGTTCGCCGCTGGGAAGATTTACTACAGTGGCCATAAACGGACTGTCGCGCACCCGCGCATGCTGTGCAAGCACCATAGACAAACTATCCCCAGCATCGCGCTGCCTGTGGATAACTATCCCCACCACATCCTTGCACCTTGCGCCCGCGCGCCCGCTGGGCAAAAGCATCGTGCATGGCCGACCCCAATCCTCTTGCGCGCATCATCGACGTCACGCTCGACGAAGCGACGATCCTGTGGCGCAATGCGGATGTCGAGCAAGAGCGCCGTATCGCCATATTTGACCTGATCGAAGGCAATATATTCCAGCCGCTGCGGGTCCATGACGATGGCTATGCCGGGCCGTATCGCCTTGGCTTGTCGGTCGAAGAGGGGCGGCTGATTTTTGCCATCGGGCGCGAGGATGAGAGCCCGCTGGAGGCTGTAATCCTTGGCCTTGGCCGATTTCGCCGCCCGATCCGCGATTATTTCGCGATTTGTGACAGCTATTTTCAGGCGATCCGCAGCGCCACCGCCGACCAGATCGAAACCGTCGATATGGCCCGCCGCGCTGTTCATAACGAAGCGGCCGAAATGCTGGTCGACCGGCTCGACGGCAAGATCAAAGTTGACTTTGATACCGCCCGGCGGCTGTTCACGTTGATCTGCGTGCTGCATATCAAGGGATGAACGCCTCTCCTGCCCTTTCGACACTGCCCTTCCTGCGCAAGACCCTGCGCTGGGCGTTAACGCTCGCGGTGCTCGGCCTGACCCTCTTTGCTTTGGGCTGGCTCTGGCTCAGCCGGTGGCAACCAGACCGCGACCGCTGGCCCCTGCAAGGCGTCGCGGTTGGCTCCGTTAACACGCCGATTTC
>JANOPV010000257.1:0-2369 GCA_031422035.1 Sphingomonas sp.
CCCCGCTGCAACGCCCTCTGGCAATGCAGCGGGGACGCGTTAAGACGCTCCCACCCGCAACAGACGGGAACGGAGAGCGCGCGCGATGGATTATGTTGGAACGACGAAGCCGGGGCTGTTTGCACGGTTCGTCAACTGGGCGATGCTCGCCCTCTATCGTCGTCATGGCTGGACCGCAGTCGGCGATATTCCTGAGCCGCGCCGCTTCGTGCTGATCGCGGCGCCGCATACGTCCAACTGGGATTTTCCCTATTTCCTTGGCCTGACCCAGGAAATCGGCATCCGCCCCTATTTCATGGCAAAAAAGTCCCTGTTCCGCTGGCCGATGGGCGGGTTCATGCGGGCGATGGGCGGGATTGAAGTCGACCGCAGCAAAAGCGCCAATGTCGTTGACCAGATGGTCGCCGAATTTGCCCGCCGCGCCGAATTCATCCTGACCATCGCGCCGGAGGGCACCCGCGCCCGCACCGCCAAATGGAAGACCGGCTTTTACCAGATCGCGGTCGCAGCAAAGGTGCCGCTGGTCGTCGGCATGATGGATTATGGCCGCAAAACCGGCGGCCTTGGACCCACCATCTGGCCCACCGGCGACTATCGCGCCGACATGGAGAAAATCCTTGCGGTATATCGCAGCTGCATTGCAAAAAATCCACATTTAACAGCTACTTCCATCGATCAGATCGTCGGTGATGGTCGCGTAAAATAGGGTCAGGTAGTTCCACCATGCTGTTCACTCAACTGCTTCTCAACCTGATAATCCTGATGCTGGCGATGCTGGTCCTGTGGCGGATCGCGGTCCATATCCGCGATGTCAGCTTCATCGACGCGGTGTGGGCCTATGGCATGGTCGCACTCGCCTGGCTCAGCGTCTGGCAAGCCGGCGGCTTTGCGCTGGTGTCCCCGCACGGCTGGGCGCTGGCGACCCTGACCAGCCTGTGGGGCGGACGGCTTGGCACGCACCTGTTCCTGCGCTGGCGCCGCCTCGGCCGTGACCCGCGCTATGACCGCATCCTCGGCGGCGCAATGGAACGGCGCGGGTGGAGCTTTGCAACCGCCAGTCTCCTGATAGTGTTCCTGCTCCAGGGGCCGCTGCTATGGTTTGTCAGCTTACCCGCACAGGTTGGCACCCTCCAGGGCAGCCTCAGCCTGATTGATCACTATGCACCGCTCGGCGCATTGGCCTGGGCGGGCGTTGCGCTCAGCCTGACCGGCATTGCCTTTGAAACCATCGGCGACCGCCAGCTTGATGCTTTTCGCAGCGACCCTGCCAACAAGGGTCAGGTCATGGATCGCGGCCTGTGGCGCTACACTCGGCACCCTAATTATTTCGGCGACGCCTGTGCCTGGTGGGGCATCTGGATCGTCGCAGCGGCGGGGGGGCTAGGTGATGGCAATCTGGGGGCGTGGACCATCGCCTCCCCCATCCTGCTTACCTGGATGCTGATAAAATGGTCGGGCGCGCCGATCCTCGAAAAGGGCCTGAGCAAAACCCGCCCCGGCTATGCCGCCTATATCGCGCGCACTAGCGGCTTCGTGCCATGGTGGCCAAAGCAATAGGGCTCTTAATAGCCGCCATATACCCGCCCCGATTGTGCCAAGCGCTGGCGGCTAGTGTTGCCGGGAACCGCGATATGCTGCGCCGGATCATAGGTTCGGCCAACACCCGCACCGCGCGGCTCGACCCAGATTTGCACCAAAGTCTGTGAATAGCCCGACGGGAGATAACGGATGAAATAGCCATCAGGGTGCGCGCTCCATCGGCCCGAGGGGGTATCAATGCTGCCCTCCCCGCGCCCGACCGCACCGCCCAGCACAGCCACCCGCTCCATGTCGCCATAGCTGCCCGCACCCGAGGTCAGGAGGCCGCGCATATCGCTCTCGGCGCGGAGCACCTGTTGCGCGAACGGCGGCAGGCTGACGAGGCCCTGTAACTGGCTCGACGTCAGTGCGGCCAACGCACCGCGATTAAGCCCGGCGAGCTGGCGCGGGGTCATCAGGCGAGCGGTAGCAGCGCGGATATTGGGCTGAAGATTCTGCATCTCGGCGCGGGCAACAATGGCCCACAGCAGCTGCTGAATATCACGCTGGGGAATGTCCGCATTGGCGACGCTGTTCTGGAGGATCGTCGTCACAATCTCTTGCCGCGAACCCAGCACCGGCGCGTAGAGATAGCCGTCGCCGCCGCCCGGCCCGTGGGTGCCGGCATGCAAGCAATAGCTTTGCGCGCGCATCTCATAATAGCCGCCAGCAAGCACAAAACCGCCCTGCGTGGTGCGCTGCAGACTAGTCAGCTGCTGGACGCGGACATTGGGCGTAAACCCGTCCTTGCTGGCATCGCCCCAGCGGGCGTCGCGTATATTGGTGCTAAT
>JANOPV010000258.1:0-1890 GCA_031422035.1 Sphingomonas sp.
TGCAGAGGGGCTGGGCGGCATCTATAATTTCGTCACCAAACGCGCGCTGTGTCAGGGCGCGCGGAGCAAGGTCAGCTGGACGCAGGTCGAAACCGGCAGCGCGGTGACGTGGAAATACCCGTCTTGCGTGCTCAACGGCGACGACAGCGTCGGCGAATTTTATTCGGTCGCGGTCACCAATAATGTCCAGCAGGCCGACACCGGCACCAAGATGATCCACAATGGCAAGCGCACGCGCTCGACGATTGTCAGCAAGGGTATCAGCGCCGGCCACAGCAACAACACCTATCGCGGCTTGGTCCGCGTCGCGCCAAATGCCGAAGGCGTGCGCAACTTCACCCAATGCGATTCACTGCTGCTGGGGAGCCTCAGCGGCGCGCATACCGTCCCGTACATCGAAGTCCGTAACCCCAGCGCGCAAATCGAGCATGAGGCGACGACGAGCAAGATCAGCGACGACCAGATGTTCTACGCCATGCAACGCGGGCTCGATGCCGAGGAAGCCGTGGCATTGATCGTCAATGGGTTCGCCAAAGAAGTGCTGCAACAACTGCCGATGGAATTCGCGGTGGAAGCGCAGAAGCTGCTGGGGATCAGCCTTGAGGGGAGTGTGGGGTGATGTGGTTTCCAACCCCAAAGCGCGTCCACAACCGACTTGATGGGATAATTGCTGAATTTCGCCAAATCGACGCACGGTTGCGAGAACACGAAGACAGGAACAACTTCGTCAGTAGGGCAATTAGACTCCCCGACGATGGCATGGATGAATTGCTTGGGCACATGCGTGATGTCCACGATTCTATATCGAGTGCGGCCGTTGAGGTGAGCTTAGCCCTCAGATTCGGACAAGCCGAGCCAAAGAATGTCGCTGGTAGCTTCAAGGACGCGGAAGCCGCTGCTAAGCAGTTAAGAAAACTGCTTAGCCAATTGGATCAGGGAACTGCGGCTGGTCACGCCGCCTTCCAAAGACGTTTCGGCAGTTGAGAATGTCACAAGGCTCTAACAACTTTGCCGACGTCTCCGATTGGACGAATTCTTGCCACTTCGCCCTTCGTGCCTTTGTGACTTCGTGCGAGTCTAATTTTCTCGCACAAAGCCACGAAGACAATGGCCGCCGCTGTGCAGAGCGCAATATAATGGCCCTAGCCCACGTCTCCCAACGCTTCCCCATCTCCGCCGACGCGCTGTGGGCGTTGATCGGGGATTTTGGCGATACTGGCCGCTGGACCGGCCGCCCGCCCGAGGCCTGTGTGCAGGCGGGCGAGGGCATCGGCGCGCTGCGGACGCTGACGCTGGCGGACGGGCGGCAGATTGTGGATCGGCTGGAGACGCAGGGGTCGCAATTCTACAGCTACTCCATCGTCACCTCCCCGTTTCCAGTCGCGGCCTATGCTGCAACGATGACTGTAACCCCGATTGATACGGGGACGTGCGAACTGGACTGGCGCGGCGAAGTCACCCCCGACGGGGTCAGCGAGGCGGATTCTGTCGCGCTGTTCGAAGGCTTTTACCGCCACGGCATCGCCCTGATGGAAGCGCAGATTGCGCGGTTGGGAGCAGCAAGATGAGCTGGCCGCGCGCCTTGGTCCTGTTGCTCATCAGCATGGTCTGGCTGGTGGTGCTGGCGTTGTGGTCGATTGGTGTCGGCTATGAAGGTCAAGGCTTTCGTTTGCCCATGCCGGGCCGGGACCGGTGGGCCGATCTTCTCCCCTTTTATGGGCTGCTGGCGATGATCGGCTGGATCGCCGTCACGCCGCTGCGTCGGAGGGATAGTGATGCCCGCGACTGATCTTCGCCGCGCAGCCCCAGTCGACAAAAACCGCGTCTCCTTCGCGCCCGGGGTCGATATCGACGCCGCGCTGGCCGAAGCCGAGGCGATCGTTCGCCGCG
>JANOPV010000259.1:0-5190 GCA_031422035.1 Sphingomonas sp.
GTAATGTGCCAGTGGGCTGCGAAGCGCCGATCACCGTGCAGACCATGACCAATACGCCGACTGAGGATGCGCGCGCCACCATCGACCAGATCCGGCGGTGTGAAGAAGCGGGCGCGGACATCATCCGCGTCTCCTGCCCCGACGAAGCCTCCACCGCCGCGATGCGCCAGATTACCCGCGCCTCCACCATCCCCATCGTTGCCGACATCCATTTCCACTATAAGCGCGCACTCGAAGCAGCGGACGCTGGTGCCGCGTGCTTGCGCATCAACCCGGGCAATATCGGCAGCGCCTCTCGCGTTGCCGAAGTCGTCCGCGCCGCCAAAGCCAATGGCTGCGCGATCCGCATCGGCGTCAACGCCGGGAGCCTCGAACGCGATCTGCTCGAAAAATATGGCGAACCTTGCCCTGAGGCGCTGGTCGAAAGCGCGCTCGACCATATCAAGCTGCTCCAGGATCATGATTTCCACGAATATAAGGTGGCGGTAAAGGCCAGCGACGTCTTCCTTGCGGTCGCCGCCTATCAACAGCTCGCCGACGCGGTGGACTGTCCGCTGCATCTGGGCATTACCGAAGCAGGCGCGATGATCGCGGGCACGGTCAAATCCTCCATCGGCATCGGCAGTCTGCTGTGGGCCGGCATCGGCGACACCATACGCGTCAGCCTCTCCGCCGAACCCGAACAGGAAGTGCGCGTCGGCTTCGACATCTTGAAATCACTCGGCCTGCGCACCCGCGGCGTCCGCATCGTCTCCTGCCCCAGCTGCGCACGGCAGGGCTTTGACGTGATCCGCACGGTCGAAAAGCTCGAAGAGGCATTGAGCCACATCCGCACGCCGATGTCCGTCTCGGTCCTCGGCTGCGTCGTCAACGGCCCCGGCGAAGCGCGCGAAACCGACATCGGCATCACCGGCGGCGGCAATGGCAAGCACATGGTCTACCTCTCCGGCGTCACCGACCACCATGTCGACCACCCGAACATGATCGCCCATATCGTCGAGCTAGTGGAGGCCAAGGCAGCGGAAATCGACGCGGGCCGGGCCGAAAGCATGGATGTGACGCACGGGAAACAGGCGGCTTGAGGCCGCGTCGATCTAGGCTTGTTGCGGGAGGCGAAGTTGGCTGATCTGTGTGGCTTCTGCGGCACCAAGATAGCGTTCTCGAATCCGAGGCTGTCGGCGCAAGGCATCGATAGCTTCAACAAATATTATGCGTCTGAGCATAGCGATCTTTGTAGGTCCTGCTCAAAGGATTCCATCGAAGAGGCGCGCAAAGAGATTTACAAGGAGACGGTCACTTTAAGAGCAGCCGTGACATCAAATCTCCAACTAGTGCCGGTCCTGTCAATTCATAGCCCAGCAGACTGGAAATATGATGCAGTGACTATCGTGACGGCCCAAACCGTGACTGGCACCGGGATCTTCTCTGATGTGGCAAGCACCTTCACCGACATTTTTGGCGCGCAATCAGGTTCCTACGTGGGCAAAATTAAAGGCGGCGAAGCGCTGTGCAAACAGGCCCTTCGTATCGAAGCAATCGAACGCGATTGTAACGCCATTTTGGCCGTAGATATTGATTATGCGGAGGTCGGCGGTTCGAAAGCTATGATCATGGTCTGCATGACCGGAACAGCGGTAAAACTTGGCGATGACGGCACGTTGAGCGACGGCACATTTCACGCAATTGAAGAGCTCAGAACCAGCTATCGGCGGATCAAGTTTTTACAATCGCTTGATTTTGACAGGTTAGCATAGGGCGGACGCGTAGCCCGTCTAGCCAGCCTTGATCCAATTCTAGAATTTCGCTATAAAATTCTAGAAAGGATTGCCATCATGGGCCTCAGTATCAAAAACGCCGAAGCCGAGCAGATGATTCGCGAACTCGCCAAGGCGCGCAACACCAGCATGACGCGCGCGGTGATCGAGGCGGTGCGCAAGGACTTGGCGAGCGTCGCCAAGCCCCGGAAGGACCCGGAAGCGATCATGGCGGCCATTCGCAAAATTCAGGCAGAGGCCGCAATGCTGCCCATCCTCGACCATCGCAGCGCCGATGAAATCCTCGGCTATGATGAGTACGGGCTGCCCAATTGATCGTTGTCGATAGTTCGGCAGTGATTGCAGTGTTGCTTTCCGAGCCGGAACAGCAAGCATTTGCGCGCGAGCTTTCGAAGAGCAGGGCTAGCGTGATTAGTGCGGCTAATGTTCTCGAATCAATGCAGGTTGCGCTGACCAAACTTGGTGAAAGTGGTCGTCATCGGGTTGAAATTCTGCTTGTAGAGAGCGGTATCGACATTGCTGCCTTCGACCAGGAACAGCTCGGCTTTGCCATCGACGCCTTCATCCGCTTTGGGCGTGGCTCTGGCCACCCCGCGAAACTCAATTTCGGAGATTGCATGGCCTATGCGCTGGCGAAATCGCTCGACGCACCCTTGCTCTTCAAAGGCGATGACTTCGCCAAGACTGATATCCGGTCCGCGCTGTGAACGTAACAGTCCGCCCCGCCATCCCTGCTGACCTCCCACTAATAGCCGAACTGATCCGCGCGCTAGCTGACTATGAGAAGCTGGCGCAGGCGGTGCGCTTCGATGAAGCCACATTGGCTGAGCATCTGTTCGGCCTGCGTCCTTATGCCGAAGTCATCATCGGCGAGGTCGACGGCGCGGCCCAGGGGTTTGCGCTGTTCTTCCACAATTTTTCGACCTTTGCCGGGCGGCCAGGGCTCAATCTGGAGGATCTGTTCGTCCGCCCATCGGCGCGCGGGTCTGGCCTAGGCACCGCGCTGCTCGCCCGGCTGGCACAGCTGGCGGTTGAACGCGGATGTGCCCGGCTCGAATGGGCGGTGCTTGACTGGAACGAACCGTCGATTGGCTTTTACCAATCGCTCGGTGCAACAGCGATGGATGAATGGACGGTGTTCCGGCTTGATGGCATGGCGCTGAGTGAACTGGCTAAACGGGGGCAATGATGCGGCATATATTGGGTCTGGTTGGCGCAGTGACCGCGCTCTTGGGGAGCACGCCCGCACTCGCCTGGTCTGAAGAAACGCATCAGACCATAGGCGAAATCGCATATGATGAACTGGCTGCCGAGCATTCTGAGCGGCTCGCCGAGCTAATGGCGCTCGTCCGCGCGCATCCGCATTATGCGCAACTCCTCGCCCACAGCAACGGTCTGACCGGCACCGCCCGCGACCGCGCTATCTTCGGCTGGCTTGCCCGCTGGCCTGACGACATCCGCGGCACCGCCGCCGACCGCCCGAAATGGCATTATGAACTGCGGGTCGTTCATGGCCGCTCATGGCTGTGGCCGTTCCGCAACGGCACCGCCCAATATGCGTTTGACGGCAATGCCGCCTTACTGGCCAATCGCGCCGCCAGCCCTGCGCACCGCGCCGTCGCCATCGGCTGGCTGCTCCACATCATCGGTGATATTCAACAACCGCTGCACGCCGGGCATCAAATGACGAGTGATTTTCCAGGCACGGATGAGGCTGGCGGGCTGGCCTGGGTGCGGCGCTCCGCTGGCGGCGAGCTGACCAATCTGCACCAATATTGGGACAAGTTTTTGGAACGAAGTGTCCCCGCCAGCGTGACCGCCGGCACCACATGGCGCGCCCGGCTCACCACGCAGTTCCCGCGCGCGAGCTTGCGCGAACTCCGTCCGATCACGTCGCCCAACCGAGCCTTTGCCACCTGGCTCGACGAGAGCCTGTTGATCGCGCACCGCGTCGCCTATCGCGGCAGCTTCCTCGCCGCATCGCCCGCCCCAACCCGTGCGCCGGTAGTCAGTGCTGCGGACAATGCCCGCGCCCGCGCCGTCACCGAACGCCGTGTCACCCTGGGCGGCTACCGCGCTGCCGATGTCTTAGCCCATGCTTTGGGGAGCGCGCGTTGATGTGCCGTTGGTTGATGCACGCGGCGGCGCTGATTACGCTCACCAACGCGCCGCCCGCCTTGGCCCAGACCACCACGGTCGCCGCCGGGCCGCCGCCTATTGTGCATGCCGACCCGCCGGTCATCGACACGCTTGATGCCGCCGCACTGCCCACCGGCATCCACCGCTTCTGGTTCCGGGTGACTGAAAACCCGCTCGGTGCCGACTATCGCGTCCCCGTGATCGTCGTTCGCGGCGCGCGGCCCGGGCCGCGTCTACTCCTCACCGCCGGCATCCACGGCGATGAACTGAACGGCATCGACGTTATTCAGCAGCTCGCGGGCACCCTCGATCCCGCCCGGATCAGCGGCACCATCACCATGGTCCCCGGCCTCAACGCCCCCGGCCTTGCCAACGGCACTCGCAATTTCAGCCCGCGCGGCGGCGATGGCGGCGATAATCTCAACCGGGTGATGCCGGGCAGTATCGCCGCCGGGGCCAGCCTCGCTGATCGCTACGCCTATCGCCTATGGCACTATCTGATGCGGCCCAATGCCGAAACGGCCGTGGACTTGCACACTCAGTCGCGCGGCACCGCCTATACCTTTTACGTCTTTGCAGAAACCGCCCGCGCCCGCGAAATAGGACGCTTGTTCGCGCCCGATGTCCTCCGGCTGGACCCCGGTCAAGCGGGCACGGTCGAAAATGAAATGAACCGTGCCGGAGTGCCCGCCATCACGCTGGAAATCGGCTACCCCGAAATCTTCGATGCGGTCATGAACCGCCGGGCGATGGATGGTGTGCGGCGGCTGATGGCCAATCTCGGTATGATCGAGGCGCGCGACGCCCCCGCTCTCCCGCGCCGCGACACCGTGTTCGTCGCCAATAATCAGGTGCCCGTGCGCACGTCGCGCAACGGATGGCTAAGATTGTCAGTGGAGCTCGGCGCACGCATTCGCGCTGGGCAGACGCTGGGCACCCTCAGCGACAGTTTCGGCCGGACGATCGAAACATATATTTCGCCGCGCGACGGCATCGTCACGACTATCCCGACCAATCCGATCCGTGAGCCAGGTGATATGGTGATGCGGATCGGCTACAACGATGTCGACCCCGCCTGTGTCAATGGCTGTTAAACGGAGACTGTGCATGCGGATGATGATGATTACAGCGGCGGCGCTGATGAGCCCGGTGACCGCGTTTGCCCAGCATGATGATCATGCCGACACCACTGGCGCGGTCTATGATGCGACCCGTGATGCCGACGCTGATGTCGCCGCCGCGCTCGCCCGCGCCGCCACCAACGGCCACATGGTCA
>JANOPV010000260.1:0-3097 GCA_031422035.1 Sphingomonas sp.
CAATGCGGCCAAGTGGGCCGATGAGGGGATCGTGCCGCGCGCCATCTGGCCCAAGGCGGGCGCGCTGGGCATGCTGTGCCCGACCGTGCCCGAGGAATATGGCGGGCTGGGGCTCGACTTTGGGTATAATGCCATCGTCGATGAAGAGGGCGCTTATTATGGCGGCGCAGCGACGGGGTTTTCGCTCCAGTCCGATATCGTCGTCAATTATCTGGTGAGCTATGGCTCCGAAGAGCAAAAGCGCGAATGGCTGCCCAAGCTGGTGTCGGGCGAAGTCGTCACCGCGATTGCGATGACCGAGCCGGGCACCGGGTCTGATTTGCAAGCGATCCGCACCACCGCGAAAAAGGATGGCAATCATTATGTCATCAACGGCTCCAAAACCTACATCACCAACGGCCAGAATGCCGATCTGATTCTGGTCTGCGCTAAGACCGACACTGACATCGAGCCCAAGTGGAAGGGCGTCTCGATCATTCTGGTTGAAGCGAACCGCGAGGGGTTCAAGCGCGGGCGCAAGCTCGACAAGATCGGCATGGATGAGGCGGACACCAGCGAGCTGTTCTTTGAAGACGTCCGCGTGCCGATGACCAACTGCCTGGGCGAAGAGGGCAAGGGCTTCATCTATCTGATGAGCGAATTGCCGCAGGAACGTCTGTCGATTGCGGTGAGCGCGATGACCTCGACGCAAAAGGCCTATGACGAAACCGTGAGCTTTGTCCGGGACCGCAAGGCGTTCGGCAAGCCAGTGATCGATTTCCAGAACACCCGCTTCACACTGGCGGACATCAAGTCCAAGCTGCAAGTCGGCTGGGCGCATCTCGACTGGGCGCTGACCCGGCACCTGAAAAAGGAGCTGACCGCCGAGGAGGGCGCTGCCGCGAAGCTGTGGCACACCGAATTGCAGTGGGAAGTGATGGATAAGTGCCTGCAACTGCATGGCGGCGCGGGCTATATGAACGAATATCCAATTGCCCGCATGTGGCGCGCCGCCCGCGTCACCCGCATTTTCGGCGGAACCAATGAGATCATGAAGGAATTGATCGGGCGCAAGCTTTAGGCTCCCCTCCCGCTTGCGGGAGGGGCTGGGGGTGGACCTGCTATGGCACCGCCACCGCCGTTTTCGCGCCCACCCCTAACCCCTCCCGTAAACGGGAGGGGGACTAAGAAGGACACCCCACCATGACCACAGCCTATATCGTCGACGCCGTCCGCACCGCTGGCGGTAAACGTGGCGGCAAGCTTGCCGGTGTCCACCCGGTCGACATGGCCGCCGCCACCCTCGACGCCCTCGTCGAACGCACCGGCATTGACGGGTCGCGCGTCGACGATGTCATCATGGGCTGCGTCATGCAGGGCGGGCAGCAGGGTGGTCAGGTCGGCCGCAACGCGGTGCTCGCCGCGAAGAATTTGCCTGACAGCGTGCCTGCCGTATCGATTGATCGGCAGTGCGGTTCCTCGCAGCAATCGATGCAATTCGCGGCGCAGGCGGTGATGTCCGGCACGCAGGACATGGTGATTGCGGCGGGGGTGGAGAGCATGACCCGGGTGCCGATGGGCTCGACCGTCATGTTCCACATGAAAGAGGGTCTGGGGAATTATAAGTCGCCGCGGCTCGAGGAGAAATATCCCGGCATCATGTTCAGCCAGTTCATGGGCGCGGAAATGATGGTCAAGAAGCACGACTTCACCAAAGAGCAGCTCGACCGTTTTGCCTATGAGAGCCACGTCAAGGCCAAGGCCGCGACCGAGGCTGGCCGCTTTGCCGACGAAATCATCGCGCTCGAAATCGAGACCGCGGATGGCAAGGAATGGCACCGCACCGACGAAGGCATCCGCTATGATGCAACCTTTGAAGGCATCTCCGGGGTCAAGTTGTTGCAAGAGGGCGGCACGATCACCGCCGCGTCCGCCAGCCAGATTTGCGACGGCGCATCCGCCGTGCTGATCGTTTCGGAGCAGGCGCTTAAAGACCACGGCCTGACCCCGCGTGCGCGCATCCACAATCTCACTGTCACCGCTGGTGATCCGGTCATCATGCTGGAAGAACCCTTGTTCGCCACCGACCGCGCACTCCAACGGGCGGGCATGAAGATCAGCGACATCGACCTGTATGAAGTGAACGAAGCGTTCGCGCCGGTGCCGCTGGCGTGGCTCAAGCATGTCGGCGCGGACCCGGCGCGGCTCAACATCCATGGCGGCGCGATTGCGCTCGGCCACCCGCTCGGCGCATCGGGCACCAAGCTGATGGCAACCCTGCTCGGCGCGCTCAAGGCGACCGGTGGCAAATATGGCCTGCAAACGATGTGCGAAGGCGGCGGCGTCGCCAACGTGACGATCATCGAGCGGCTATAACTAAACCAACCCTCTCCCTACAGTGGAGAGGGACAGCTCGCGCAGCGAGCAGGGAGAGGGGACTCCATTGGCACGACGCCAGCAGACTCCCCTCTCCAACTTCGCCTAAGCCTCCCGGCTATGGCTGCGTATCCGCTCCCCTGAAGGGAGAGGATGATTTTCTGGAGAAACCCCATGATCCTCGATTCCACCGTCTCTGCCGTCGTCACTGGCGGCGCATCCGGCCTGGGTGCCGCCACTGTTCGCGCGCTCGCGGCCAAGGGCGTCAAAGTCGCCATCTTCGATATGCAGGCTGAAAAGGGCGAAGCGGTTGCCGCTGAAGTCGGCGGCGTCTTCTGCGAAGTGAACGTCACTGACGATGCCTCGGTTGACGCCGGTTTTGCCAAGGCGCGCGCCGCCCACGGGCAGGAACGTGTCCTCGTCAATTGCGCGGGCACCGGGGCTGCGATGAAAACCGCCAGTCGCTCGAAAACCGATGGTTCGATTAAGCATTACCCGCTCGATGCCTTCAACTGGCTGATCCAGGTCAATCTGGTTGGCACCTTCCGCTGTATCGCCAAATCGGCGGCGGGGATGCTTACATTGGACCCGCAGAGCGAAGACGGCGACCGCGGCGCCATCGTCAACACCGCCAGCGCAGCAGCGGAGGATGGCCAGATGGGCCAGGTCGCTTACTCGGCATCAAAGGCCGGCGTGGTCGGCATGACCCTGCCGATCGCGCGCGACCTGATGAGCGAGGGCA
>JANOPV010000261.1:0-10577 GCA_031422035.1 Sphingomonas sp.
TGAGCGAAGAGACCGGCGCGCGATTGTTGAATGCAGGCGGTATCACCCCGACTGAGGCTGGTGCGCTGGCCGACGATGATGGCGACGCGGCAGCGCAAATGCTGACATTACGGCTGTCGCTGACCGCGAGCAGCACGGCGCGGGCGTATAATAGCTACAATGTCGTCGGGCGGTTGCCGGGCCGGACGGCGGACGCTGGCGCGGTGCTGCTGACCGGGCACTGGGATCATCTGGGCGAATGCGGCGCTGCGGATGCGGAAGATCGTATCTGTAACGGCGCGGTGGACAATGCCAGCGGGATCGCGGTGTTGATTGAAAGCGCACGGCGGCTGGGCGCGGGGCGGCGACTTGACCGCGACGTCTGGATCATTGCCACGACCGCAGAGGAAAGCGGCCTGATTGGCGCCACTTGGTTTGTCGCCAATCCACTAGTGCCGCTCGAGGATATTCATGCGGTGCTGAACATCGATACAGTGGCGATTGCGCCGCGCGGGGCGGCGGTGGCGATTGTCGGGCGGGGGACGACGGATCTGGATGATGACGTTGCCGCCGTTGCTGCGCGGCTGGGTCGGCGGATGGTTGAGGACGACGCGGCCAATGCGTTTATCCGGCGCCAAGATGGCTGGGCGTTTACGCAAGCCGGCGTGGCATCAATTATGGCTGGTGGCAGTTTTGCCGATCCGGCCTTGCTTCAGGCGTTTTTGAGCGGGCCTTATCATAAGGCGAATGACGAGCTGACTGATGCGCTGCCGCTTGGCGGGGCGGCGGATGATGCGGATTTGCACATCGCGCTGACCAGGCATCTGGGTCAAGTCCGGCTGTCGCCAAGTCGTGGCAGGGACTCTGAGGCTTTGCAGAATCGCTGACGCACTGGCGCGCTGGGCAGGGGTTGGTTACATGGGCCGCCACGCGGCGAATCGCATGTGATCCGCCGTCACCGCATGATCGAAAGTGGCACCATGGATATTCGCCTCGGTCTGACCTTTGACGACGTGCTGTTACAGCCCGCAGCGTCAGACCTGTTGCCGAGCGAAGCGGATACGTCGAGCCGGCTGACCAAATCAATCCGGCTGGCGATCCCGATTATATCGTCGGCAATGGATACCGTGACCGAAGCGGATATGGCGATTGTCATGGCGCAACTGGGCGGTATTGGCGTGCTCCACCGCAATTTGACGGTCGAACAGCAGGCCGCCGCCGTCCG
This sequence comes from Sphingomonas sp., assembly GCA_031422035.1. Lineage (GTDB taxonomy): Bacteria > Pseudomonadota > Alphaproteobacteria > Sphingomonadales > Sphingomonadaceae > Sphingopyxis. Next base: position 1,205 of record JANOPV010000261.1, read on the forward strand.
TACCGTTAAACGCTTCGAATCCGGGATGGTCATCAATCCGATCACGATCGCCCCGAATGCGCCGCTTGCTGAGGCACGGGCGCTGATGGAGCGGCATCGGATTTCCGGGATACCAGTTGTCGAGGCCAGTGGCCGGCTCGTCGGGATCGTGACGCACCGTGATGTCCGTTTTGCCGAAAACCCTGCGCAACCGGTCGCTGAGCTTATGACCCGCGACAATCTGGCGACGGTGTCGCCGGGCGTGACGCAGGATGAAGCCAAGCGATTGCTGCATCAGCGGCGGATTGAAAAGCTGTTGGTGGTCGACAATGACTATCGCTGCATCGGGCTGGTGACGGTTAAGGACATCGAAAAGGCGGTCACTTACCCGAACGCCACCAAGGACGAGACGGGGCGGTTGCGCGTGGCCGCAGCGACGACGGTGGGTGACAAGGGGATCGAACGCACCGAAGCACTGATCGATGCCGAATGTGACCTCATCGTCGTTGATACGGCGCACGGCCATTCAAAATCGGTTGGCGAGGCGGTGCGCCGGATCAAATCGATGTCGAATGCGGTGCAGGTTATCGCGGGCAATGTTGCGACTGCCGAAGCAACGCGGGCGTTGATCGATGCCGGTGCGGACGGGATCAAGGTTGGTATCGGGCCAGGATCTATCTGCACAACCCGAGTGGTCGCGGGCGTCGGCGTGCCGCAATTGACGGCAATTATCGACGCGGCGGCGGCGGCGGGCGATATTCCCGTTATCGCGGATGGTGGCCTGCGCACCTCCGGCGATCTTGCTAAGGCACTGGCGGCGGGAGCATCGACAGTGATGGTCGGATCGCTGCTGGCCGGCACGGCTGAGGCTCCCGGTGATACCTTTCTCTACCAAGGCCGCGCCTATAAAAGCTATCGCGGCATGGGCAGCGTTAGCGCGATGGCGCGCGGCTCGGCGGATCGCTATTTCCAGCAGGACATACAGGATCAGCTGAAGCTGGTGCCAGAGGGCATTGAGGGGCAGGTGCCGTTCAAGGGGCCAGCGCGCGACGTCATTCACCAACTGGTCGGCGGGGTGAAGGCGGCAATGGGTTATACTGGCTCACGCACCATCCCTGACCTGCAACGTAACGCCGTTTTTGTGCAAATTACGGGAGCAGGGCTGCGCGAAAGTCATGTTCATGATGTTTCTATCACGCGGGAAGCGCCGAATTATCCGACGCGCTAAGGCCTCCAATCGGCAGATGACGTTTTGACCCCGGCGGCGCGGGTTGCGGCGGCTATTGTGTTGCTCGATGAGGTTATCGACGCGGCGCGCGATGGCGGCGCGGCGGCGGATACACTGGCGCAGCGGTTTTTCGCAGGTCGTCGCTATGCGGGGTCGAAGGACCGGCGGGCGGTGCGAGAGCTGGTCTGGCGGGCGATCCGTGCCTTTGCCGATTTGCCGTCTAGTGGCCGGGCAGCGATGGCGACGTTGGCTGATGCGGACCCGGATCTGGCGGCTCTATTTGATGGGTCCGGCTATGGCGCGCCCGCACTTTTAGTTGATGAACCACGGGCAAAGGCAGGCGGCGCAGTGCCGCGTATTCTGCGCGATGCGTTATATCCAGTCATCAACGGCGCTGAAGCCGCAGCGCTGGTTGAGCGCGCGCCGGTGGATGCGCGGATCAATCGTGCGCGGCTGGGCGACGTTGATTTGCCTGACGATGGCGCGCCATTGCCCGCGCCGCTCGATGGCGTGCGCTTTGCCGCTGATACCGACCTGACGCTGCACCCCGCCTATGCGAATGGCGGTCTGGAAATCCAGGACGCTGGCAGTCAGTGGATTGCACATGCCTGCGGCGTCCGGCCCGGAATGCGCGTGGTTGATCTGTGCGCTGGTGCGGGCGGCAAAACATTGGCGCTCGAAGCGGCGATGGCGGGCGAAGGCGTCCTGCTGGCGTGCGATACCGACCGGCGGCGACTGGACCAACTGGTGCCACGAGCGGTGCAGGCGGGTGCCGAGATTATCGAAACACGACTGCTGAACCCCAAGCAGGAGGCGGCGATGCTGACTGATTGGCACGGCAACGCCGACGTGGTGCTGATCGACGCCCCATGCTCCGGCAGCGGAACCTGGCGGCGCAACCCGGAGGCGCGGTGGCGAATAACACGCGACCGATTGTTGCGGCTGCAGGCCGAACAGACGCGGCTGCTGGCGATCGGTGCAGAATTGGTGGCGACCGGCGGCGCGTTGGTCTATGCGGTCTGTGCGCTGACGCGTGCAGAGGGGGCGGATATAGTGAGCGATTTTCTGTCGCGAAATCCGAGTTGGACGGTGGAGCAGCTGCATGAAAGCGGGCAGCTGCCACCCGGAGTAGGGCGTTCAGCGGGCGCAGGTGTCGTCCTGACGCCGCTCCACGACCATAGTGACGGGTTCTTTTTGGCCAAGCTGCGCGCACCATGATTTCGGGTGCGATGGCTTCACGCTGGAGTTGGTTTATGCGCATGTCTCCTGCCCTGATTGTCGCGGCCGTTGCGGCAATTTCTCTGTCGAGCGCGTCGTTAAGTTCGCCAGCCTCAGCGCAGGCGGTTGATCCGGCTTCGGCGGCGTTGCAGGCTGAGGGGGACCGGCTGATTGCGGCGGGCGATCTGGCAGCTGCCGCAGGCTATTTTGAAACGGCGTTGGTCGCCGACCCGCGCAATGCCGGTGCCTATGTCGGACTGGGCAGGGTTGCCGTTGCACAGCAGTTGCCAGGCAAGGCAATCGGCTATTTCCGCGAGGCGCTGGCGCTAGAGCCTGAGAGCAGGGCGGCGTTGGCAGGGCAAGGCACGGCGTTTGTCGGACGCGGCGCGGTTGATCGGGCGCGGACGAACCTGGCTCGTCTACAAGCGCTGTGCGGCAGTGATGCCTGTCCAGAGGCGATGCAATTGACCGCCGCGATCAATGCGGACGGGGCCGCGACGGCTGTGCGGCTGAGTGAAGTCACGCCCAGTCCGGTCGTTGAACCCGCGCCGCCGGTGCGGAATTAGGCCCTCAATCCAGAGCCCGCGCAAGCGCGACAAATTCGGCGACGCTGAGCGTTTCGGCGCGCCTGGTGAGCGCGATGCCAAGATTGGCCATCGCGGCATCGGCACCCGGCATGCCCTTAAGCGATTGCCGCAGCATTTTGCGCCGTTGCCCAAAGGCGGCGGCTGTAAGGCGCTCCAAGGTGCGCGGATTGACCCCTGCGGGCATGTCCGCCGGCAGGATGTGGACAACCGCCGATTTCACCTTGGGCGGTGGTGTGAAGGCCGACGGGTGAACCTTCATCGCGATGCGGGGTGCCGTGCGCCACTGCGAGAGGATCGCGAGGCGACCATAGGCTGAGCTGTCCGGGACAGCGACGATACGCTCGGCGACCTCAAGCTGGAACATGAGCGTCAGCGACTTCCACATCGGCGGCCACACCGCGGCGCTTAGCCAGCCCACCAACAGCGCCGTGCCGACATTATAGGGGAGGTTGGCGACGATGTGGAAGGGTTCGGTGATGTGGGCGGCGGCGTCTATTGCCATCGCGTCACCTTCGATTACGCCGAGCTTACCGGGCCAGGCTGATTGCAGTTCATGCAGTGCGGGGACGCAGCGCGCATCGCGTTCCACCGCCGTGACGTGCGCGCCGGCGCGCAGTAAGGCGCGGGTCAGCCCGCCAGGGCCTGGACCGACTTCGTAGACCCGGTCGCCTGGCCCGATGCCTGGCACAGCGGCGATCCGATCCAGCAAATGTTCGTCGAAGAGAAAGTTTTGCCCCAGCGCCTTGCTGGCAGAGAGCCCGTGACGAGCAATGACCTCTCGCAGCGGTGGCAAGACGGGGAGAATATCGGCCATTAGTCAGGCGGCGAGGAGGCGGTGGACAGCCATGTCGCCGGCCATATGGATCGCCGCGACCATCGCGCCGGGATGTGCGACATTTTGCCCGGCAATACCGAATGCAGTGCCATGATCTGGCGACGTGCGAACGATAGGCAGACCAAGGGTCGCGTTGACGCCCTCGTCAAAATGGAGGGCTTTCAATGGGATCAGCCCCTGATCGTGATAGAGGCACATGGCTGCGTCATAGCTGGCGCGGGCGGCTGGCGTGAACATGGCGTCGGGCGCATGCGGCCCGGTGACGTCGATGCCCTCCGCCCGCAGCCGCTCGATCGCCGGGATGATCACCTCGATCTCCTCGCGGCCCAGCGCGCCACCTTCACCGGCGTGCGGGTTGAACCCAGCCATGGCAAGGCGCGGCGCGGACAGGCCGAAGGACCGGTCGAGGCCGCGCGCCGCAAGCAATGTGCGCGAGACTATCAGGTCAACGGTGAGCATATCAGCCACATCGCGGAGCGGCACGTGCACGGTAATCGGGAACACCTTGAGCGTTGGGCCGGCTAGCAGCATAATCGCATGGTTGGGTAACACGCCGCACCGTTCAGCGATAAATTCAGTTTGGCCCGGATGGGTGAAGCCGACTTGCTGCAGTTGCAGCTTGCTGACCGGCGCAGTTACCAGAGCAGCCGTTTCGCCCGTGCGGGTGAACCCAACTGCCAATTCCAGCGCAACCATCGCGCAATGGGCTCCTGCTGGCGTCGGCTGGCCGAGTTCGAGAGCGCCCGAATCCTCGACATGCAGAACCGGCAACGCGCGGTCGAACGCAGCGAACGCTTCGTCAGCGTTGGTAACCGATTCGATTGGCCCTGACCAAACCGCCCGTAGCGACGCGGTGTCGCCCATCGCGAAAAACCTGGGCAAATTGGCGCTTGCACGCTGTTCCCAGGCTTTTGCAGTAATTTCCGGCCCTATGCCTGCCGGATCGCCGAGCGATATGGCGATAGGTTGAGTGAGCGTGGAGATACTGATCTCAGCTATATTCGATGACCGCATCGCGGCGCAGATCGCGCAAGTAGCGCTGTGCTCGCCGATTAACCCGTTCCTCGCGCAGCCGGTCCTCGATGGCTTCGGCAGTCGGCAGGGCGGCCTCACCAGGAATATCGCGGCCGCATAGCACGAGAACGCTAACCCCCTCTTCGGGCGAACCAAATGGCGGGGTAACCTGGCCGATTTGCAGAGCGCCAAGTGTTGATTGCAGCTGTGGCGGCAAATCACGCATGGCGATCTGGTCACGGCTGACCACGGTCGCGCCCAGGCTGGCGGCAACTGCATCCGCCTGGCCGCAGCCAGCGATCGTCTGCGTGCGTGCGGCGAACTGGGTAACCAGTTCAGTAGCCTGCGTTCGTGACGTGCCGGCGGGGAAGGTTAGCGACACCTGTTTCAGGCTGAGCATGGCATCACGCGCATCGGCGGTTAGCACTTGCCGTTGATCGATAAGGAGCAGGATGGAGACGCCGCCGGGAACTTCAATCGGACCAGCCAATTGGCCCGGTTGCATCCGCAGCGCCGCATCGGCCATGGACTGCGGCAGTTGCGCCAGACGGATCCAGCCAAGGTCGCCTCCCTGCGCTGCGGTTGAGGCTTCGGAGAACTGGCGGGCAAGCGTCGGGAACGACCCGCCCTGACCGAGCTGTTCCATAAGGCGACGGGCGTTCTCAGCGACCGATGCGACCGTTTCTGGCGTTGCCGACAGATAAATTTCGCCGATGCGATATTCTGGGGTGCCGCGCGAGCTTTGCATCCGCTCAAGCAGGGTGCGCACCTCTTCCTCGCTCACGTTGGTGAACGGTTCGATGTTGCGGCCAAGCAAATTCTGCCACGCCAGCTCACCACGGATTTGCTGCTTCATCGCACGGATCGATGAGCCGTTCGCAGCCAGAAACTGCGTAAACTGCTCTGGCGTTTGCCGAAAACTAGCAGCGATGCGCGCGAATTGCGCATCAACGTCCGTCTCGGTCACTTCAATCCGGTTCGCGCGGGCTTCCTGAATTTGCAGCGTTTCATCGATGAGCCGGCTGAAAATCTGGAGCCGGAGACGCGGCAATTCGGAGTCGGGCAGCGCGCCGTTGTTGGCAAGGCGCACCAGTGCAATCCGATGTTCGACATCGGTCGCGGTGATGATTTCGCCGTTCACTGTCGCGGTTGGTCGGTACACATTAGGGTTGGCATTGCCGAACACCACCGCATTGGCGGGAATGTTCAGCCCGGCATCAGGCGCTTCGCCCTCATTCTCGACAGTTTGCGCGGCCACAGGGCCAGCAACCATGGCTGTCGCTGCGGCGATCAGCGCGAAACGCGCCAGGGTCGTGCTAAAAAGCTGCATGTTCTAATTGAAATCCTATCTAGTCGGCGGGGGGTTGCCGTTGATGTAGCCCCTAGCCCCAGCCGCGTGAACGCAACCTTGCTCGGCTGAGCGGCTGCGTTGTCCGATATAGTCCTTACACGCCGAGATTGCGCAATGCCAGTCTCAGCAGAAAGCTGTTGCCAGCGCGGGCATCGCCGCTGTCCTGATAGTCACGACGCCAGGTGATGCCAATTGTCAGGCAGTCGTCTTCGTAGGTGATGCCGAGGCGGTGGCGGACGGGCTCAAATCCGTCGGCGGTGGATAACGGATCTTCAGCGCGGTCAGTCAGGTCGAGGATTGTTGACCCAAAGATCGACCAATAGCGGGCCACTTGAATGCGGCCGCCGACGCGCACTTCCTCGCGGTCACGCAAATCTTCTCCGAACAGCGCAATGTCGCGATTGAGCCGCGAATAGCCGATGATCGCGTAGGTGGTGCGCGAGCCAAAGGTTGCGTCGAACTCATTACGCCGCACCGCAAGATTGTCCTGATCCAGCCGGAACCGGTGGGTGAGCCGCAAGCTGTTGCGGAACGATACGGTAGTGCGGCCGACGATGTCCGACGCATTGTCAGTCAAGCCGGTGCCATCGGGAAACAGCGATGGCAAGTCACTCAACCGATAGCTTTGGGCGATACTGGCATCGATGGCGAAGCCGGGGCGGTTGTAGGCCCATTCAAGGCCGTAGGTAATTCGGGCGCCATCCTCGAATCGGTCGGCGCCAGGAAAGCGGTTGAGTGCAAAAATATTGCCATCCTCAAGCTCAAAGGCACGGGAATCTTCGTTGGGAATATCAATATTGTCTATCGGGCTGGTCAGAGCGATCTGGACCCGCGGCGTCAAACGCTGGATGCCGTCGCCCAGAGTGCCGACAAATGGCCAGCGCAGGTCAACCGCTCCCGCGGCAAAAGCGCGGCCCTGCCAGCCTTCGGTGCCGCGATAACTGGGCACCGGCGTCGCAGCTACATTGTCCGTATGATAAATATCGCCGCGACCGAGCGCCGTCACTGTCACTTCTTGCCCCAGCCCGGTGATCCGTCGCCAATCCCACTGGGCGCTGGCGAAGGCGCGCTGGGTATCTTGGCCGTCAGTGCGGGTGAGCGCCAAGGTGTTGAGGCGGATGGTCGCCACACCGCCCAGCGGTGCCTCAGTAAAGCGTTGGCGAAAATCGATCAGCGGCAACGCGATCGGTTGCTGACCCTGCGTGTCGCCAGTGCGCAGGGTCTGGGTCGCCCATCCTTGCACGGAAAACAGCGCATTTTCCGACGAGCGGCTCAGCGAAAATGTCGACCGCAGCCGATCATCACGGCTGATGTCGTACCGGCGCAGAAAGGTACGATCGCTGGCTATTCGGGCAGACGCGGTCAGGCTCCAGCGTGGGCCGAATTGAAAGCCGGCGCTGGCGTCGATGTAGCCGCGCACGGCATCCTCACCGACACCAGTGGTGGCATTTATTCGGCGGCTATATGTGGCGAAGCCGCGCGCGCGCCACGCCCCCCGCGCTGTGAGCCTGCGGAACTCGCCCTCGAGCATGGGCGCGGCGTTGGTATAGATGTGGGGGGTCAATGTTGCGTCGGTGCTACTATCAATCCGCCAATAATACGGGACGGCGATTTCGAGGCCGTTTACGCGGTCGATGCGCAGGTCAGGGATGAGAAAGCCTGTGCCAGCCTCGCCGCCAATTGGGTGAGACAGGCCGGGCAGGGGAATGAGTGGCAAACCGAACAGCTCGATTCGGGCGCCGGTGTAGCGCAGCCGTCCGCGCGCCCGATCATAATAGACCCGCACCGCCCGAACCTGCCAGCTTGGATTGCGGGGGCATCCTTCGGCGTCGTCCACTGGGCAGGGCGAATACACCGCGCGATCGAGAGATATGTCGCCGTTGGCGAGGCGGGTGCCCTGGCTCGACGCGAGCCTTCCGCCGTTGTCGAACACCACCAACAGATTCTCCACAGCCCCATCGCGTAGGCTGTCGGTGAGCACAACGCGTTCGCCATAGGCCGTGTCACCCTGTGGACTGGTGAGCGCGACATTGCCGATCGCCACGACTTCGCCAGAGCGCCGGTTCCAGCGGACTTCATCGGCGCGCAAACGCCAGGCTTCGCGTTCCATTTCGACATTGCCGGCGGCAACTACCGTTTCGGTAGTATTATCATAATTGAGTGTGTCGGCGGTAAAGGCGACGGTATCCGCAGCCGGTGCCGCGACTTCGGGTGGCAGCACAGGCGGAGCATCCTGCGCCATAGCCGGAGCGCAGAGCGCTAACGTCATTGCCGACGCGAGTGGTGCGAGGATCGCCCGCACGGTGTTGCGGCGTTGTGCACGGGAAAACAATTCATTGGGCATTGCGCCGGTCATACTCGCGCTATCTGGCCACCGGATTAACCGGCATTGTCGAATTAACGGTTCATAGAAGCGCGACGGGGCTTTGCAACATGCGACTAGTCGCCCTATCTGGCAAATAACGCGCTGAGCCCGCGCGCATGACGATCAAGGATAGATAATGGACATCCAGTTTCTTGCCGGTTCCCCTGAAGCGCAGGATGCGTTGGTTATACCTGTCGCGACATCGGCGATGGCGGATTTGGCGACGCGGGTGCCCGGCGCGCTTCAGGGCAGCATCGCGTCAGCTACGCAGCAAGCGCGGTTCGATGGCGCGGTGGGCACAGCCTTTGAAACATGGGCTAGCGACGGGGCGCTGGTGCGGCGGGTTGTGCTGGTTGGCACTGGCGCGGGTGACGACAAAGGGTTTGAGCGCGCGGGCGCCGCTGCTGTTGCGCGGCTATTGACGTCGGGCGTTAAGGCAATCCACGCGGACTTGTCTGGCGCGACGGCTGAGCAGGCGGCACGTTTTGCGTTGGGAGCGGTGTTGCGCGGCTGGCGGATCGACAAATATCGCACGACCTTGCCAGAACGCCAGCGTGCGACCTTGGCATCGATCAAGATTGCTGGCGCGCATGAGGGCAGCGCGGCGGCATGGACGCGGTGGTCCGCGCTCGCCGACGGCGTGTTCTTTACCCGTGATCTGGTCGCTGAGCCTGCGAACATTATTTACCCGGAAAGCTTTGTTGATCGGTGCGCCATGCTCGGTGACCATGGCGTTGTCATTGAGGTGCTGGATGACGCGCAAATGCGCGATCTTGGCATGGGTGCGCTGATTGGC
>JANOPV010000262.1:0-4888 GCA_031422035.1 Sphingomonas sp.
TTGCAGCACCGATTGCGGCAGACGGCGCAGATCAGCCTCGCGCTCCAACGCGACCAGCGTCTCCACTGTCGACAGAATGTCGAGTGGTGCGTCAGGCAACAGACCCTGTAACTCTGCGGGCAGACGGAGGCCAAATGGCCCGCGCCGGGCGCCCGAGTTTTGCGCCAGCGCCGCCGCGATGCCGCCCGGGCCAAGCGCGAGGGTCGCGAGCGCACCACGCGCTACCCGCTTCAGCCACCGTCGGCGGTCTGGTATTTGGCGATCCGGCTGGTCGCTCATCGACTCACCCCTTCGGCGCCAATGCTACCAGACAATCGGTTGCATGGAAGAGCCGCGGCAGGGTTGGCCGGCGCGGTTCAACAGGACTGGGTCAGGCTCAACATATTGCCGTCGGGATCGGGAAAAAACGCGACTTTCGCGACGCCATCAGGCGCGGTCCAGATGCCCAGCGCATCCTGCCCCATGCCGTCATAAATGGTGAACGCAACGCCTGTGGCGGTGAGGGCGCGGACGCTTTCCTCGATGTCACCGACTGCCCAGCCCAGCACCGGATGGGCACCTGCGGTCCAGTCGGGCAATTCGGTGATGCGCAGGGTGGCCGCGCCACACGCGAACACCGCCGCAAAATCGTCGCCGGGCAACCGCGTCAGACCCAGCGTTTCGCCATAAAAAGCCTCAGCGACGCGGCGGTCGCGGGTCTGGATGAAGGCGATGGGTTGTGCAGTGGCCAAAGTCATAGCGTCATTCTCCCCTCGGAAAAGCCAGGTGCTGCATAACATGCCATCGCTTCGCTTGCGACGCCCCCCCCTTGCGAGCGCGCCGACAAACGGGCACCGTATCGTCAGGGTAAGACAGTGGAGGATAATGATATGAACAACTGGCCGTTTTTCACGCAGGCCCATGCGCTATTGCTGCTCAGGATCGTCACGCCGCTCTTGTTTATGGCGCATGCGGCAACCCGCATCGCCGTGGGGACAATCCCGCAATTCGGGCAGTTCATGGAAACGGTCGGCTTTGCGCCTGGCACATGGTGGGTGTGGGCGATCACCATCACCGAATTGGTAGCGGGCACAATGGTGCTGATCGGCTTCAAAGTGCGCTGGACGGTGGTGCCATTGCTGGGTATCGCGACCGTTGGCATCATCCTGATCCACGCCGGTAATGGCTGGTTCGTTGGCGAATTTGGCGGCGGCGGTAGCGAATATAGCGTCGCCCTGATCGTCATGCTGCTGGTGCTGGCAGCGGCGGACCGCGGCGCTGCGCCCACGAACGCTCTGTGATGCGGATCGGGCAGCGCGGGCTGGCCAGTGGCTTGTCTGTCTGTGCAATATTCGCGCTGCCCGGTTGCATGACTATCCCGGCCACCGCTGATCCGCAGCTTGCCTTCATGGCGCGGCTGAACGCGCTGTGCGGACAGGCTTTTGCCGGGCGGTTGGTGAGTAGTGAAGCGGCGGATGCCGACATGGCGGGGCAAGCGCTCATCATGCACGTCCGTCGCTGTTCGCCTGAGCGGGTGGACATCCCGTTCCATGTCGGCGCGGATCGGTCGCGCAGCTGGGTCATCACCCGCACCGCCACCGGCTTGCGGCTCAAGCACGACCATCGCCATGCCGATGGCAGTGCCGATGCGGTAACCATGTATGGCGGCGACACGGCAGATGCAGGTACGGCGACGCGGCAGAGTTTCCCCGTCGATGCCGAGAGTATCCCGACATTCCGCGCCAATGGCCTTGACCGATCGGTGACCAATATCTGGGCAGTGGAGGTCGACAACGCCAGCTTTGCCTATGAACTGCGCCGCCCGCCCGGACCGACTGTGCGGTTTTTCCGGGTCGAGTTCGACCTCAGCCGGCCGGTGCCAGTGCCCCCCGCCCCATGGGGCCATGATGAATAGGGTTATGTGATGAGCACCGAAGACGATGACTATGTCTATGATGAAGACAGCGGCGAATGGCTGTCCACCGCTGATCTCGCCGCCAAAAATACGGCGGCTGGCCAGGTTGAGGTGCGCGACGCGGTCGGCAATATCCTGGCTGATGGCGATCAGGTGACGCTGATCAAGGATTTGGAGGTTAAGGGGGCGGGGCGGACCCTGAAACAGGGCACGCTCATCAAATCGATCCGGCTAACCGGCGACGCTCAGGAAATCGACTGTCGTTATGACGGGATTAAGGGGCTGGTTTTGCGCGCGGAGTTTGTCCGCAAGCGATAGTGGCAGGCGCTCAGCTCGCCGCCTCTTCGCGCGCCAGCCATTCTTCCAGCCATTTGATCGTATAGGCCCCGTCGATCACCTCTGGCGCGCGCAGCAGATCCTTGTGCAGCGGGATATTGGTCTTGATCCCGTCGATCACCATTTCTTCGAGCGCGCGGCGCATCCGCATCATGCAGCTTTGCCGGGTGCGCCCGTAAACGATCAGCTTGGCGACCATTGAATCATAATATGGCGGCACCCGGTAGCCGGCGTACAGCCCGCTATCGACCCGCACATGCATGCCGCCCGCCGGGTGATAAGCCTGCACCAGGCCTGGCGACGGCGCAAAAGTGCGCGGGTCTTCAGCATTGATCCGGCATTCCATGCTGTGCCCGCGAAATTCGACATCCTGCTGCCGCACCGACAGCGGGTGGCCATCGGCAATGCGGATCTGTTCGCGGACCAGATCGAACCCGGTAATCATCTCGGTCACCGGATGCTCAACCTGAATCCGGGTGTTCATTTCGATGAAGTAGAATTTGCCGTCTTCCCAGAGGAATTCGATCGTGCCCGCCCCGCGATAGCTCATGCCCGCCATGGCATCGGCGCAGATTTCGCCCATTCGCGCCCGTTCCTGCGCGCTGATGACGGGCGACGGCGCTTCCTCCAGCACCTTTTGGTGGCGGCGCTGCAGCGAACAATCGCGCTCACCCAGATGGATCGCCCCGCCCCGGCCATCGCCGAAAATCTGGAATTCGATGTGGCGCGGATTGCCCAGATATTTTTCGATATAGACGGTGTCGTCACCGAAGGCGGCCTTGGCCTCGGTCCCCGCTTGCTGGATCAGCGTTTCGAGCTCGTCGGGGCCTGTGCACACTTTCATGCCGCGCCCGCCGCCACCCGACGCTGCCTTGATGATGACCGGATAACCGACCGTCTCGGCAATCGCCTTGGCTTCGGTGATTTCTTTCACCGCGCCGTCGCTGCCCGGCACCAGCGGCAGGCCGAGCGCGCCGGCGGTGCGTTTGGCCTCCACCTTGTCGCCCATGGTGCGGATATGCTCGGGCTTTGGCCCCACGAACAGAATGTTGTGGCTCTCGACGATCTCCGCAAACTGCGCATTTTCCGACAGAAAGCCATAGCCGGGATGGATCGCATCGGCATTGGCGATTTCGGCGGCCGAGATGATCGCCGGAATGTTCAGATAGCTGTCGCGCGCCGATGGCGGCCCGATACAGATCGCTTCGTCGGCGAGCCGCACATGCATGGCATCGGCATCGGCAGTGCTGTGCACGGCGACGGTGCGGATACCCATTTCTTGGGCGGCGCGGTGGATACGCAGCGCGATTTCGCCGCGATTGGCGATCAGCAATTTTTCGATGGTCATCGCCGGGTGCCGATCATGCGATCATGAACAGCGGTTGGTCGAACTCGACCGGCTGGCCATTGGTGACCAGCGTTCCGGTCAACGTCCCCCCGCGCGGTGCCGCAATCGCGTTCATCACCTTCATTGCCTCGATGATGACGATGGTATCGCCCTCTTTGACGGTTGAGCCGATGGCGGCAAATGGCGCGGCATCGGGCTCGGGCGCGAGGTAGACGGTGCCGACCATCGGTGATTTTACCGCATTGGCGAGGGTGTCGGCGGCGGGTTCGGTGGGGGTCGGTGCAGCGGCTGGCGACGCGATGAGCGGCGCTGGCGCGGCAACCGACTGATGCTGCATGGCTGGTGCCGCCGTTATCGTCCGCGCAACCCGGATTTTCCTGTGTCCATCCTCGACTTCGATTTCAGTGAGGTCGGTCTCGGTCAGCAGCTCGGCCAGCTCGCGCACCAATTTGGCATCAATGTCGATACCCGCCCCTGCTTTCTGATCGGCCATACCCTATTCCCTGTTTTCTCGTTCAGCGCCCGGCACTGCGGGCGACCCATGCCCTGCTATAGTCAGAGCGTAAGGGCGGCGTCCAGCGCGAGGGCATAGGAATCCGCACCATGGCCCGCAAAGCAGGCGCGCGCCGCCATGCCGATATAGCTGATCTGGCGAAAGGGCTCACGGGTCGCGGGGTCCGACAGGTGGACCTCAAACACCGGCAGCGGCGCAATCGCTTTGATCGCGTCCAACAGTGCAATCGACGTGTGGGTATAGGCCCCGGCGTTGAGCAGCGCCGCGTGGACACGAGCATCCGCCGCCTCATGTAGCCAATCGACCAACTGCCCCTCATGATTGGATTGCCGCATATCGATGGTCGCCCGCCCGTCCGCTCGCGTCACCAGCATCGCGCCGATGTCGGCCAGCGTCGCGCGGCCATAAATCTCCGGCTCACGGGTGCCCAGGCGGTTGAGGTTGGGGCCATTGAGAACGAAGATTATCGGGGTGGCAGCCATGAGTGCGGGCTTTCGATTGCGACGACTATCATCAGCCCTATATGGCTGCTGAGGATTTATCGCAAAAGGCGAAGCATGAGCGAGATTGCCATCACCCTGAACGGCGAGCCGCGCCGCGTGCCCGCCGGACAGAGCATCGCCGCGCTGGTGGCCGCCATGGCCCTTGACCCGGCCAAGGTCGCGGTGGAGCTTAATCTGGAGATTGTGCCGCGTTCGACCTTGGCCAATGTGCAGTTGGCCGATGGGGACGCATTGGAGATCGTCCATTTTGTTGGGGGCGGGTAGAAATTTTCCTTCCCTAACTTCGTCATTCC
>JANOPV010000263.1:0-7372 GCA_031422035.1 Sphingomonas sp.
CAATGGCCACCGGCAACAGGCCATCAACCCGATCAAACAAACCGCCATGCCCCGGAATCAGATTTCCGGAATCCTTGACGCCAGCTTTGCGTTTCATCCAGCTCTGCAAAAAATCACCACATTGCGCGAGAACAGCGGCGATAATACCAATCACGATCATAAGGTGCGTAAACGCAAACAACGGATGCACATCGAGCATTGCCTGAGAAACCCAAACTGCAAAAGCCGCCGATGCAAGCACGCCGCCAATCAAGCCAGACCAAGTTTTAGAGGGGCTGATACGCGGCGCAATTTTGGGCCCGCCAATAGTCCGACCAGCAAAATAGGCACCGACATCGGTAGCAATGACCATGCCGAGTGTCATGACAACGAGCAAAAATTCAATGCGCAAGGCGATAAGAGCAGCCATCGCCACACCGACATAACTCACGCCCACCGCCAACCACACCGCAGCACCTAGCGGCGTCCTGGCGATCTTGCTGGCGAGCCCCCAATATTCCCAGATCACGCCAAGGCCCACCGCGACCACGAACATGGTGAACACCCAGCCGCCTAACCATAACGCCGTCCCCGCCACGACGAGCATGACGATGGCAGACAGCACGCGGGCGCCGAGGTCTGAGGGTTGGGGAGCGGTCATGAAAAATCCTCCCCGCTTGCGGGGAGGGGAACCGCCAAGCGGTGGAGGGGGTTCGCGGCATCGAGCAACGCATGAGGACGCGAGCCCCCTCCGTCAGCGCTGCGCGCTGCCACCTCCCCGTAAACGAGGAGGATTTGTGTGCGCCCCATCACAGCCCCCCAAACCGCCGCTCGCGCGCGGCAAAATCGGCCAGCGCCTGCGCCAGATGCTCCGGCGTAAAATCGGGCCACAGCGTATCGACGAACAACAGCTCGGCATAAGCCGCCTGCCACAGCAAGAAGTTCGACAACCGCACTTCGCCCGATGTCCGGATCAGCAAATCGAGCGGCGGCAAGTCCGCAGTGTCGAGATGCGCCGCAATCCCCTCAGCCGTCACCGCCCCAACTGCTGCCGCCGCATTGGCCGCGCGGACAATCTCATCCTGCGCGCCATAGCCCAGCGCCACCGCCAGTGTCGTCTTGGTGTTGGCCGCCGTCCGGTCGAGTGCAGTCTGGATCAACCCGCGCGCCTCCGCATCGAACCGCGCCAGATCGCCAATAATCTTCAGCCGCACGCCCGCCGCCGCAAATTCGTCGATGTCGGACAGGATGAACCGCTTCATCAGCCCCATCAGGTCGGAGACTTCTTCATCCGGCCGCCGCCAATTCTCTGAGGAAAACGCGTAAAGCGTAAGGCATTCCAGTCCCAGATCGCCCGCCGCGCGGACAATTTTGCGTACTGCTTCGACGCCCGCCCGATGCCCGGCAACACGGGGCAGGAACCGCTGTTTCGCCCAGCGGCCATTCCCATCCATGATGATGGCGACATGACGCGCGCGGGCGGCGTCCGCGGCGCTGGCAACATTATTGGCCAAGGATTTCCTTTTCTTTGGCCGTTGCCGCCGCGTCAATTTCAGCGATCGTCGCATCGGTCAGCTTCTGGACTTCAGTTTCCAGTCGCTTCTGATCGTCCTCGCTAATCTCGCCCTTCTTCTCGTCAGTCTTGAGCAAATCATTGCCGTCGCGCCGCACATTACGCACCGCAATTCTCGCCTTTTCGGCATATTGTCCGGCCAGCTTCGACAGCTCCTTGCGCCGCTCCTGCGTCATATCGGGGATTGGCAGGCGCAGCGTCTGGCCATCGACGATGGGGTTCAGCCCCAGCCCAGCCGACCGGATAGCCTTGTCGACCTTGCCGACATTTGCCTTGTCCCACACCTGCACCGTCAGCATCCGCGCCTCTGGTGCGGTAACCGATGCGACCTGATTGATCGGCATATGGCTGCCATAAACGTCGACCGTCACTGGATCGAGCAGCGCCACATTGGCCCGGCCCGTGCGCAGTCCACTGAGGTCGCCTTTAAGCGCCTCAACCGCACCCTTCATTCGCCGCTCGATGTCGGCCTTGTCGTATTTTGGCATGTTCAGTCCTCCCCTGCCCGGACCAATGTTGATACGCCCTCACCTGCCAAAACGCGCGCTAAATTGCCGCGCTCGCGGATGTTGAAGACGACAATCGGGATGCTGTTGTCACGGCATAGCGCGATTGCACTAGCGTCCATAACCTTCAGATTATCCGCCAGCACCGTATCATAAGTCACTGTTTCATAGCGTTTAGCATTGGCGTTCTTTTTGGGATCGCTGTCATAGACGCCATCGACACTGGTGCCTTTGAACAGGGCATCACAGCCCATCTCCGCGGCGCGCAACGCAGCACCACTGTCGGTCGTGAAAAACGGACTGCCGACCCCGGCGGCAAAAATCACCACGCGCCCTTTTTCCAGATGCCGCTCGGCGCGGCGGCGGATCACCGGTTCGCACACTGCATCCATCTGAATCGCCGATTGCACCCGCGTGTGCACGCCGATCTGCTCTAGCGCATTCTGCATCGCCAGCGCATTCATCACGGTGGCCAGCATGCCCATATAATCGGCCTGCGCGCGGTCCATGCCCTTGGCCGCGCCCGCCATGCCGCGAAAAATATTGCCGCCGCCAATCACCAGGCACAGCTCAAAGCCGCTCTCTTTCGCCGCCTTCACTTCCTCAGCCATGGCTGACACCGTGGCTTGATCAATGCCAAAAGCCCCATCCCCCATCAGCACTTCGCCGGAAAGTTTCAGGAGAATGCGGCGATAGGGCTGGCGGGCCATGCGGGGTACCTGCGTTCACAAAATTAGGGTCGCCACAGCGACGAATGGCATAATCCCTAGCGGCGGGCTCCGCCTATGGGAAGGGGGCGGCAACGCAAAGCGCCCCGCCCCCTCACGCAATCGGCAAAAGCCTCAGACGCCAGCAGCAGCGGCTACCTCGGCGGCGAAGTCCGATTCTTTCTTTTCAATGCCTTCGCCCAGTTGCATCCGGACAAAGCGGGCGATGGTGATCGCCGCGCCGGCGTCCTTGCCAGCTGCCGCGACAACTTCGGCCACCGGCGTTTTGCCATCCATCACGAATGGCTGCGACAGCAGCGCATTTTCCTTGCGGAATTTGGCCATCGTCCCGTCGACCATCTTGGCGATGATTTCGGCGGGCTTACCGCTTTCAGCAGCTTTTTCCTCAGCAATAGCGCGTTCACGGGCCATCAGTCCGGCGTCGAGGTCATCGCCGGTCAGCGCCAGCGGGTTGGCGGCGGCGACATGCATCGCCAGCTGCTTACCTAGCGCGATCAGTGTTTCGGCAGGCGCGGTCGATTCCAGCGCGATCAGCACGCCGATCTTGCCCATGCCAGCAGCAGCGGCATTGTGGACATAACTGACCACGGCGCCTTCCTTGACTTCAACCATCACAGCGCGGCGCAGCGACTGGTTCTCGCCGATGGTGGCGATATTGTTGGTCAGCACTTCATCGACAGTGCCGCCAGCCGGATGAGCCGCGCCCTTGATTGCTTCAACATCGGTCAGCCCGCCGTCGAGCGCAACCTGCGTGACGGTCGCAACAAAGTCCTGGAACTGCTCGTTCTTGGCAACGAAATCGGTTTCGCTGTTAACTTCGACCAGCGCACCGCGGGTGCCGCGGGTGGCAACGCCAACCAGGCCTTCGGCAGCAACGCGGCCGGCCTTTTTGGCAGCAGCAGCTAGGCCCTTGGTGCGCAGCCAATCGACGGCAGCTTCGATGTCGCCAGCGGTTTCGTTGAGCGCCTTTTTGCAATCCATCATGCCAGCGCCGGTCCGATCACGCAGATCCTTGACAGTGGCGGCGGTAATATCAGCCATGGGGGTATCCTTTGTTCGAGCGGGCCAGCCAATCTGGATTGGCCCACAATTCCGTGTGGCTGAGCCTGTCGAAGCCCTGTCCCTATTCTGCGACAGAGGGAGGACAGTCCCTAGACAAGCTCAGGACCACGGATCGTGTCTGATCGGTCGTAGCGTTTACGCGTCCGACTGGGTTTCGGTCTCAGCTGCAGCTTCGGCAGGCATCTGCTCGTCTTCGGTTACTACGGCGACCGCTTCAACGGCGGGAGCCGCTTCAACAGGCGCAGCGTCTTCGACAGCAGGTGCAGCTTCGACGACCGGCGCAGCTTCAACAGCGGCAACCGCTTCGACAGCAGGCGCGGCCTCAGCAACCGGCACATCTTCGATCAGCGCTTCTTCAGCTGGGGCAACGTCCATCGCACCCAGATCGACGCCGCGATTGGCGGCACCGCGCTGGTCGCCGCGCGTTGCGGCGGCGGCAATCGCATCGCAATAGAGGCGAATGGCGCGGCTGGCGTCATCATTGGCTGGCACCGGAAATGCAATGCCATCCGGCGACACGTTGGAATCGAGGATCGCCACCACTGGAATACCCAGTGTGTTGGCTTCCTTGATCGCCAGCATTTCCTTGTTGGCGTCGATCACGAACATGACCTCAGGAATGCCGCCCATGTCGCGGATCCCGCCCAGGCTTGCTTCCAACTTGTCGCGCTCACGCGTCAGCTGCAGGATTTCCTTCTTGGTCAGCCCCGACTGATCGCCAGACAGCTGCTCCTCAAGCGTCTTCATCCGCTTGATCGAATTGGAAATGGTTTTCCAGTTGGTCAGCATCCCGCCGAGCCAACGGTGGTTGACGAAATGCTGGCCGCTGGCGCGTGCCGAATCGGCAACGGCCTGCTGCGCCTGGCGCTTGGTGCCGACGAACAGCACTTTGCCGCCCGACGCCACGGATGCTGCCACAAAGTCCAGCGCGCGCTGGAACAGCGGCACGGTTTGCGACAGGTCAAGGATGTGAATGCCGTTGCGCTCGCCGAAAATATACGGCTTCATGCGCGGGTTCCAGCGGTGCGACTGGTGGCCGAAATGGGCGCCAGCCTCGATCAATTGCTGCATGGTGACGACAGGGGCCGCCATAGGTCTTCTCCTTCCGGTTAGTCCTCTGGTGGGCAAGAACCGCGAAACTTACGCCCCGCAGCACCGGTATGTGCGCCCACCATGTGGAATGAGCGGCGCGGATAGCCGCCACTTTTGCAAAAGGCAAGGCTCGTCACGCAACGGGTGGCCGCGCTGGCATAATTGGCGCTTGACGCCGATTGTAAAAAAGAACATATCAGGATCATTAGCAGTTCTAAACGCGAAGATAGAGAAGTTTTCGCCATATGAAGGACAGTTCGGTGATGATGCTTTCGCTCATTTCTCTCGCATTCCTATTGATGCTCGTCGGCGCGAGTGTATCGATCTTGCACGACCTTACCCGTCCCCTGGCAGTGGTTGACGATAATGGTAATCTCGGCGGGATAGGGCGGGAGGTCGCTCGGATTGTCGCTTTGCCACGTCCGCGGCCACGTCTGGTGACATCATCTTGCACACCGGTGACTAGCCCGTTGATGCAGGCACCGCTCGCCGCTTGACCCGGGCATAGCTCAGCACGCTGAACGGCAACAGGCCGAGATAGACGGCACATACGCCTATCAGCGTATGGAACGGTGCGGTGACTAAAGCCGCACCAAACAGCCCGACAAAGGCGATACCAAAAATCCGCCATTCACGCCGCAGTCGCATCGCCGACCAATTATAGGTGGCGATGTTGGTAATCATCAGCGCGGCGACAAACACCGCCCACGGCATGACCAGCCAATATTCGCGGAACACCGCCATATCGGTCACTAGCCACAGATAAACGGGCAACAGCGCTAGGCCGGCGCCCGCCGGGGCCGGAACTCCGGTGTTGAACCCGGCCGATTTATGCGGTTGCTCCGCCACATCGATATTCGCGTTGAACCGCGCCAGCCGCAGCGCGCAGCATACCGTCAGTGACAGTGCCGCCGTCCAGCCAAAGCTCGGCGCATTGGTAAGCGACCAGAGGTACAAGATCGTCGCTGGAGCAACGCCAAAGGCAATCACGTCCGACAGCGAATCAAGCTCCGCCCCAAACCGCGTATTCGCCTTGAGCAAGCGGGCAATCCGGCCGTCGACCCCGTCGAGCACGCCCGCGAGCACGATCATCCCAACCGCCTGCATCCACAATCCGTCAATGCCGAACCGCACGCCGGTCAGGCCGCAGCATAGCGCCAGCGCCGTTATCGCATTGGGCACGAATGCGCGCAGCGGAATACCAGCCAGGCGCCGATGCGCAGCACCGGATCCAGCCTCAATCACAGGATCGTTACTGGGCAACGCCGGCCCGCACGGTGGCGTCGCCCACTACCGCGATCACGGTTTCGCCAGCGACGGTGCGTTGACCCGCAATCACGCGGGGCAACGTGCCTGCGGGCAGATACACATCAACCCGGCTACCAAAACGGATCAGGCCGATGCGCTGGCCTGCCGCAACCATGTCGCCCGGCTTGGTAAAGGCAATAATCCGCCGCGCGATCAGCCCGGCAATCTGGGTGAAGCCGATCCGGACACCGCTGGCGCTTTCGACCAGGAAGTGCTGCCGCTCATTATCTTCGCTGGCCTTGTCCATGTCCGCATTGACGAACGCGCCCGCAATATAATGCCGCTCCCGCACTGTCCCGGCGATGGGTGTCCGGTTCACATGCACGTCGAACACGCTCATGAAAATCGACACCCGCGTCACCTCAGCCGGGCCCAGGGCGCCCTCATGCGCCAGCTCGCGCGGCGGCGCGACGGTGACGATGTGAGTCACCAGTCCATCGGCAGGCGCGATAATCAGGTCGTCGCCTTGCGGTGTCACCCGCACCGGGTCGCGGAAAAACGCGGCCACGCCAAAGGTGAGCGCAATCAGCGGAAAGCCGATTTCATCACTGATGAAAAACAGGAACACGGCGGCGATGACCGCAGCGATGATGATGAATTTGCGCCCCTCGGGATGCACAGCGGGCCAGGCCCATTTTGCGCGAGCCCCGGGGGTGTTGGCAGGTGAAATGGACATGCGGTTCCGTTTTGCGGCCCTTGTTGCTGCGCGTTCTAGCGGCGCTCACCGTCTGGCACAATCCATCATGAGCGCGCGGCCGACAAAACTGTCGCTTCGCCCCCGCTTGAACAATATCCGGCCATTGCTTAAGGCCGATGGTAAGCGCCGGTTGCCGGCGACCGACATTACGAAAAAGGGCGGAACCGCATGGCCAAGATCAAGGTAAAGAACCCAGTCGTCGAGCTCGATGGCGATGAAATGACCCGGATCATCTGGCAATGGATTCGCGAACGTCTGGTCCTCCCCTATCTTGATATTGATCTCAAATATTACGACCTCGGCGTCGAACATCGCGATGCCACCGACGACCGCGTAACCGTCGAATCTGCCAATGCCATCCGTGAACATGGCGTCGGCATCAAATGCGCCACCATCACACCCGACGAAGACCGGGTGAAGGAATTCG
>JANOPV010000264.1:0-3397 GCA_031422035.1 Sphingomonas sp.
CCACCCTCCACGAACGCATCTTCACGCTCGACACCCATCTCGACACGCCGGTGCTGTTTGAGCGGCGGGAGTGGGATTTTTCGGTGCGGCATGATTGGGCGAGTGATCTTAGCCATGTCGATTTGCCGCGCATGACCGCCGATGGCGCGCTCGATGGCGGGTTTTTTGTTATTTATACGCCGCAGGGGGAGATTGGCGCTGCTGATGATGCCGCCGCGCTGGCCCATGCGCGGCGGCGGCTGGCGGCGACGCAACAGGTATTTGCGGCTAATACACAGCATATCGGTCTGGCGCGGAGCGTGGCTGAGGCCGTGGCGATCAATCGTGATGGGCGACGAGTGGCGTTTTTGTCGATGGAGAATAGCTCGCCGCTGGGCAACGACCTGTCGCTCTTGCGCGAATTCCATGCCGGCGGGGTGCGGATGGCGGGCCCTGTCCACAATGGCGGCAACCGGCTGGCGGACAGCGCGGGCGGGCCGTTCCGCCATGGCGGCCTGTCGCCGCTGGGGCGGCAATGGGTGGCGGAAATGAACCGGTTGGGCATCATCATCGATGGCAGCCATTCGTCCGATGATACGCTGCGCCAGATGATGGCGCTGTCCTCCACGCCGGTCATCCTGTCGCATTCGGGTTTCAAGGCGATTTTCGATCACCGGCGCAATATCGACGATGCGCTGGCCCGCGAAGTGGCGGCGCAGGGCGGCGTGATCCACATCAATTCGGTGTTCCTGTCGCGCTATAACTCCACGCCCGCGCGTGATGCCCTAGCCGACCGGATGGAGGCGATGGACCGGATGACCCCGGCGCAGCAACGCGCGCTGGCCGCCGAATGGGCCGCGCTCGACCGGACTGAGCGGGTGAATGAGGGCGATTTTGCGCTGTATATGCGGGCGTTGCTGCATTGCCTGAATATCGTCGGCGTCGATCATTGCGGGATCGGGGCGGACTGGGACGGCGGCGGCGGTTTGCGTGATATGGAGGATATTCAGGCAAATCCGCGCATTACCGCCGCACTGCTGAACGCCGGATACAGCGCGGCGGACATCGAGAAAATCTGGAGCGGTAATGTGCTGCGCGTGTTCCGTGCGGTCGAGATGGAGCGCGACAGGCTGGCCCGGCGATAGCGCTTTGCGAAAGCGCGCGCGGCGCGTAGCATCACGGTCAGGAGATTGGTTATGAACGCACGCAGAAGCCAATATGTCGCGCTCGTCGCAGCGCTGCTTGCACTGCCCGCCGCCGCCCAACAGCCACCGCCCGCACCGATTGACGCGGTGGTGACAGCGCCCGCCCCGCCGACAATCGTCGAGCAGACGATCGCCTTTGACCGCAGCGACCGGTTGACGCTGCCGGTCTTTATCGGCGGCGAGGGGCCATTTGCGTTCGTCGTCGATACCGGCGCTGAGCGGTCGGTGATCGCGCGCGAACTGGCGGCGCGGCTGAACCTGACGGGGGCCGGGCAAGCGCGGGTGATCGGCATCGCCGAAACGGTGATGGCCGACATGTTCCGCATCGACCACATGGCGTTGCAGACGATTAACATGGGTTCGCAACTGGTGCCGGCCTTTGCCTATCGCGATATTGGCGCGGCTGGCCTGGTCGGGATTGACGGGCTGGAGGGGCACAGCATCCTCATTGATTTTACCCGCGGGCGCATCGACATCCGCGAGAGCCGCGTCAGCCGCCGTCCGGCGCGCGATAGTGAGATGGACGGCGATGCCATTGTGGTTACCGGGCGGCGGATTGCCGGGCGGTTGATCCTCTCCAACGCAGACCTCAATGGACGACGGATCGACATCATCGTCGACACCGGCGCCCAAACGAGCATCGGCAACCGCGCGTTACAGCGGCTGGTGCGGCGCAACAATGGCCAGCGTGGGCGGCTGATCCAAGGGTCGGTAATGGGCGTGACCGGGGCGATGCTGCAGGTCGACTTGTCGATGATCGAACGGATCCGGGTCGGCGGCGTGGATTTTACCAACCTGCCAGTTGCCTATGCTGATTCGCCCGCATTTCGGGTGCTCGGTCTGGCTGAACGCCCTGCATTGTTGCTGGGCATGGATGCGCTAACCCTGTTTGAGCGGGTGGCGATCGATTTCACCAACCGCCGGGTGACGTTCGACATGCCTGACGGCGCGCGGCGGCCCGATCTGACGCAGCTGGCGGTGCGCTGAACCCGCACCAGATTCCAGCGATGCATCCTTATAGCTTTGGCGGCCATGACCTGGCTCTGCTCGCTGATCGGGCAATTTTCTGGCCCGCGCGGCAGGCGTTAATTGTGGCCGACCTGCATTTTGAGAAAGCTAGCTGGTTTGCGGCGACGGGCCAATATCTGCCGCCGTTCGATAGCGAGGCGACGCTGGTGCGTCTGATGGCGTTAGCGGACCGGACGGGCGCGCGGGAATTATGGTGCCTTGGTGACAGTTTCCACGACGCCGATGGCCCGGACCGGCTATCAGCAGCGGCACAGGCGATGTTGGCGGCGCTGACGGGCGCGCTGCGGCTTGTCTGGATTACCGGTAATCACGACAGTGCCGCAGCGTTTGCGGGCGAGGCCATGGACGAAGCGGTGGTCGATGGTCTGGTTTTACGCCACGAAGCGCTGGCGAGCGAGCGGCGGCCTGAGCTGTCCGGCCATTTCCACCCGAAAATTCGGGTCGAGACCGCGATGCGCGGCGTATCGAGGCCCTGTTTTCTGCATGCGAGCAATCATCTGATCCTGCCAGCCTATGGCGCGCTGACCGGTGGGCTGGATGTCCATGATCCGGCGCTATCACACTTCAATGCGGGTGATGCGGCAGCCATTGTCGCTACGGAACGTGCGCTTTTGCGGGTGCCGCTAGCTACTAAGCGCCATGTGGTGCGCAACCCCCGGGGCGCGCGCCAGCGTTTTCGACTGTGACCGGAAAGCCGCACTCGTCACCGCTCATCACCGAAATCTGCGATTTTTTCGTGGCAATTGCCGGTTTTCGCCCATAGCATTCGTATTCAAGCCTGATGCCTAAGAGGTGCGGGTTCCTTGGAGGGAGAGAATGATGCGTAAGATGATGACGCGCGCGTGCAGCGCGCTCTTGCTATCGGTTAGCCTGGGGGCCCTGTCGGTCCCAGCTATGGCGCAGGACGCCACCGCTGATGAGGAAGAAGCCGCCGAGGGTGACATCGTCGTCGTCGCGCAGGGCCGCGAGCAACTGCTTTCCGACGTGCCAGTCGCCGTCTCTGCCGTTTCCGCAGAAGTCATGCAGAATAGCGGCGCGAACGACATCCGCCAGCTCAACCAGGTCGCGCCATCGCTGCTCGTTTCCTCCACCGGTAACGAAGCCAATGGCTCGGCGCGTATCCGCGGCATCGGCACGGTCGGTGACAATCCCGGCCTCGAAAGCTCGGTCGCGGTATTTGTCGA
>JANOPV010000265.1:0-2642 GCA_031422035.1 Sphingomonas sp.
GACCGCGCCATGGAGAGCACCCCGCGCACATGCGGCAGGTCGTTAAACTCGCCTGGGACGTTGGGCAGCGTGCTGCCGCCGGTGCCATTGCCAGCGGGGTCGCCGCCCTGCGCCATGAACCCGTCAATCACCCGGTGAAAGATCAGGCCATTGTAAAAGCCCTGCCGCGCGAGCGTGCGGATGCGCTCAATATGGGCTGGGGCCTTGTCGGGCCGCAGCTGGACAATCACCCGGCCGCCTGACGACAGGTCGATGGCGAGCATATATTCGGGATTGTTCATGAACAGCTCTGGCGCCATCGGCGGCGGCGGCGCTGGTGGTGGCGGAGTGGCGGGCGTGACGGCCTCAATAGGAGCGGCAGGCGGCACGGCATCTTGCGCCAACGCCGGAGCGGCGAGCAGGGCAGCGATCAGCAAGGGCAGGCGGGCAAGCAACATCAGTTCATCCTGTATCTGGGCAGCAGCATCCGGGCGGGGGCCGGTGTTGTGCCAATCTAGTGCGGCGGCGATTAACCCGTCATGACCCCTTGCGTCCAATGCTATCGACCCGCGCCTCCAAATCGGTGGCGACACCAGGCGGCACGAACCGGCGGATCGACCCGCCATAAAGCGCGATTTCCTTGACCAGCCGTGACGCAATCGGCTGTAATGAAACATCCGCCATCAGGAACACCGTGTCGATCTGATGGTTCAGCTGCTGGTTCATCCCGGCCATCTGATACTCATATTCAAAATCTGCGACCGCGCGTAGGCCGCGGATAATCATCGTCGCGCCCTGTGCTTCGGCAAAATGCATGAGCAGCGCGTTGAACCCGACCACGGACACATTGTCGAGACCCGCTGTTGCAACTTCGCGCTCGACCATCGCCAGCCGCTCGGCATCGGTAAACATCGGCGTTTTGGCCGCATTAGTGGTGACGCCGATAATCAGATGATCGACCAGCTTTGCCCCGCGCCGGATGATGTCCATATGCCCGAGCGTTACGGGGTCAAAGGTTCCGGGATAGACACCTTTGCGCATCAGTTTTTCCGTTCCAGAACATAGCGGGCGATTGCGCGCAAAAGATCGGCTTCGCGGCCATGGGCGGCCAAATGGCCGATGGCCTGATCGACCAGCATCTGCGCCTGTTCGCGCGCGCGGGCCACCCCCATCAGCGAGACAAAAGTCTCCTTGCCCGCCGCCACATCCTTGCCAACTGCCTTGCCAGCGACGGCGGCATCGCCCTCAACATCAATCAAGTCGTCGACGATCTGGAAAGCGAGGCCAATGTCGCGGGCATAGGCGCGGACGCCAGAGCGTGCTTCATGCGCCACCCGCCCGAGGATCGCCCCCGCTTCGAGGCAATAGCTGATCAACGCGCCGGTTTTCATCTGTTGTAGCCGGGTCACCGTAGGCAAATCAAAGTCACCCGCCGCCGCCATCAGATCGAGCATCTGGCCGCCAGCCATGCCCGACGGCCCAGCGGCACGCGCCAGTTCAGCGCAGAGCTCCACCCGGACAAATGGATCGCTATGGGTCTGCGGATCGCACAATAGTTCAAACGCCATGGCATGCAGCGCATCGCCCGCCAGCACCGCTGTCGCCTCGTCAAACGCCCGGTGCACGGTGGGCTTACCGCGCCGCATATCGTCATCATCCATGCACGGCAGATCGTCGTGGATCAGCGAATAGACGTGGATTGCTTCTACCGCGACCCCGGCGCGCAATGCGCATTGGCGGTCGACATTGAACAGCTGCGCGCTGGCCAGCACCAACAGTGGACGCAGCCGCTTCCCGCCGCCAATTGCGGCATGGCGCATCGCCTCAAACAACCGGGCGCGGCTATCACCCGGCACCGTCAAGAGATGGTCGAACAATGCGTCCACATCACGCCCGATGTCCGCCAAGGCATCCTGTAACACGCTGTCAGTGGCGGCCATTGTCGCCATCATGCCTGATCGTCAAACGGCGCGGTTTCGATACCGGCTGGCGTCGCAACAATCCGCTCAATCCGCATTTCCGCATCGCGCAGCCGCGTTTCGCACAGCTGTTTCAACGCCGTGGCGCGATCATAGAGGCCGATGGTCGCATCGAGCGGCACCTGTCCGGCCTCCAGCTGGCGGACGATCGATTCAAGTTCGACCAGCGCATCCTCAAAATTGAGGGCGGAGACGTCGGGCAAGGTGGCGGCGCTATCATTCATCGCGCAGCGTTCTGGCGGCGGCAGCGGCAACGGTCAATGGTTGCGAGCGCCAACAGTGCCGCTAATGTGGTCGCAAGCAAGCTATCAAGCCCCCGCGCGCCGGAGTCATACCATTCATGCCCTATGCCATCGCCATCGTCGTCACCGCGATCGTCTTCGGATTGCTCGACAGCCTCTGGTTCCGCTGGTCGTTGGCCAACATCTACCGTCCAGAGATCGGTGAACTGCTCGGCCCGATGCGGCTGGCGCCCGCCCTCGCTTTTTATGGGCTTTATGTGATTGGCATCCAGATTTTTGCGATCCGCCCGGCGTTCGCAACCGGATCATGGCAGGATGCGGCGCTGAACGGGGCGTTGTTCGGTTTCTTTTGCTACATGACCTGGAACCTCACCAACTATGCAGTGCTGCGGACGTGGAGTTTGAAGGTCACCTTGGTCGACATCAGCTGGGGCACCTTTGC